>JADFGB010000315.1 GCA_022567875.1 Bacteroidota bacterium
TCAGTTCCCCGCTCTCAACATAGGGCAAAAGAAAATCCTGCTGGACTTTATTGAAGCGATGTATTTCATCCAAAAATAAAACACCGTGGTTTGCAAAAGAAACCTCCCCCGGTTTTGGAAATGTTCCGCCGCCGATTAGTGCTGCATCTGATATTGTGTGGTGTGGACTTCTGAATGGTCTTTCGGTAACTAAAGCTCTACTTGATGGAAGAATTCCAGCAACAGAGTGTATCTTTGTTGTTTCCAATGCTTCTTCAAATGTCATTGGTGGAAGTATTGAGGGAATTCTTTTTGCAAGCATTGTCTTACCCGAACCGGGAGGACCAATCATTAAAATATTGTGAGAACCTGCCGCGGCAACTTCCAAAGCACGTTTAACATTTTCCTGTCCCTTAACGTCTGAAAAATCAAGATGGTATTTATTTACCTGGGAGAAAATGCTTTTTGTATCAGCTTTAATTGGAGTCTTTTCAATTTCACCGTTTAATATTTGGACAGTTTCTTTTAAAGTTCCTACTCCGTAAACATCAATTCCTTCAACTATAGAAGCTTCTCTTGCGGTTTCAATAGGTAAAAATATTCTACGTATTCCCTTCAGTTTTGCTTCAGCGGAAATAGAGAGTGCGCCTTTAATATTTCTTAGTCTTCCGTCTAGAGAAAGTTCTCCTAAAAATACGGAGTCAATTAAACTTTCTTTTTTAATAATCTCGGAGGCAGAAAGTATACCAAGTGCAATCGGCAAATCAAAACCGCTGCCTTCTTTTTTTATATTTGCAGGGGCAAGGTTTATGGTTATTCTTTTTATGGGAAATTCATACCCGCTGTTTTTAATTGCGGCTGTTACTCTTTCTCTGCTCTCCTTTACGGCGTTATCGGGGAGACCGACAATTGTGAATGCAGGCACCTGCCTTTGAAAGTGTGTTTCTACTTCTACTAAATATGCATTTATTCCGAGTGTTGCACTTGAGTATAATTTTGAAAACAATTTTTAAGCCCCATAGTTATTGAATTCATATTCAGAGTATAATTTACAAAAACAAATCCTATTTAAAAATTTAAATGTTTTGAAAAAAAATCTTAAGAAAAAGAATAATAATTATGTACAATAATAACTAATATAACACTTCTGATTTTTTTAATTACTAATAACTATAAATTTTTTTGAGTTGATTAAATGAAAGTACTAAAATTTGGCGGTTCTTCTATTGGAAATACAAAAAGAATAGAAAATGTAATTGAAATATTATCCGGTATAAAAGATAAAAATTTTATTGTAGTTTTTTCTGCTTTGCAAGGTGTTACGGACAAACTTATTTCTTTAGGTCATCTTGCATTGCAACAAAACAAAAAGTACAAAACAATTTTAGTAAAACTAGAAAAGATGCACCTAAATATTATTACTGAATTAAACAAAAAAAAATCGCTCAAAATTCAAAAGAAAATTTCAAATTTATTTTTAGAACTTACCGAAATATTACACGGTGTGTATTTACTTAAAGAATTAACAGATAGAACTTTGGACCATATTATGAGTTTTGGTGAAAAATTTTCTTGTCTTATTATAAGTGAGACTTTAAAAAACCGAAATATTGATAATGATTATTTAGAAGCAAACAAATTAATTATTACAGATTCAAAATTTACAAATGCTAACATAAATTTTAATATAACCAATAAAAAAATTATTGAGTATTTTAGAACTCATAAAAAAAGTCAAATTGTTACAGGGTTTATTGCTGAAAATAAAAAAGGGGAGATCACAACTCTTGGCAGAGGTGGTTCAGATTTTACCGCATCAATATTAGGAGCTGCTCTTAATGTAGAAGAGATACAAATATGGACAGATGTTAATGGAATATTAACAGCAGATCCAAAAAAAGTGAACCAAGCATATACTTTACCCAAAATTACATACGAGGAAGCAATGGAGTTATCTCATTTTGGGGCTAAAGTAATTCATCCTCCTACACTTCTACCTGCCCTCAAGAAAAAAATTAAAATAATTATTAAGAACTCTTTTGATCCAAAGAAATTGGGGACTGAAATAATTTCCAGAACTAACGATAATAGCTGCCAAATAAAAGGAATTTCTTCGATAGATAATATTTCTATTATAAACGTTCAGGGCGGTGGTATGGTGGGTGTTACGGGAATAGCATCCAGATTATTTGGAGTTTTAGCTGACAAAAACATTAACATCATTTTAATAACTCAAGCCTCCTCGGAACACAGTATTTGCTTTGCTGTTTTACCTAAACAAGCTAACAATGCAAAACAGTTAATAGAAAAAGAATTTAGATTAGAAATAATCGATGAAAAAATTAATAATTGATCGTATTTTTATATCAGTGATGTTTATCTGACCAACATTTTCATAAATTCCCCCAACATCAAACTTCCTAATGCCTGAGAATCACATCCCACCAAAAATGTTCTTTCATAGTCTATTCCGGCGTTGATGAAAGACTGTTTGATGCCTGGATTTTTAGCGGTGTAAGAGTAAGTATCGAAAGTGATATGTTGCACTCCCGCATCTTTGATATCGGCCATATACTGACCCACCTCATCCCATCGGTCATTTACGAAAGGCAAATACGGTTC
>JADFGB010000316.1 GCA_022567875.1 Bacteroidota bacterium
TTTTGAGATGAAAATAGATTCTTATTTTGATAAATTGCATTTGCCGTGCCCAAGTACCAATCGTTATTCAGTTTTCTCTGTGGAGGAACTGAATATATAAATTCACCAAGTTCGGGATTAAAAATGCTCCAGGCTTCATAAAGATGTTGAGTGAGTGAATCCGATTTATATTGTGTTAAAACATAAATTCTTCTCAGACCGGAATTAAGACAGTTTGAAAGTGTAAAGTCTATAATTCTGTATTTACCACCAAAAGGAACTGCAGGTTTACTTCTGTATTTTGTTAGCGGAGAAAGTCTTTGTCCTTGCCCGCCGGAAAGAATCATAGTTACTGTTTCACGCAAAAATGATGAACCCGGTGATGTCATTTATTTTCCTGTTTATACATATAAATAATTTAAGTTATTTAAATTATCTTCTAAATAATAAATTTTATTATATTATAAAAATACATAATTCTTTTTATACAAAAATTATTTTCTCTAAATCCATTTTATAAAAATTGAAAACACGTACCCTTAATTCTATAACTTTAAGTTTAATCCTTTTCAGAAGTATCAAATATTTTATATCTTTGAACATTATTGATGAAATTTTAGAAAATGGACAAAAAATATTTATTCATATCTGATGTGCATCTTGGTCTTCAATCAAAAGAAATTGAAGAAAAGAAAGAAAAGCTTTTAGTTAAGTTTTTAAATGAGGTTGCACCGGATTCGGATGAACTTTTTATTGTCGGTGATCTTTTTGATTATTGGTTTGAGTATAAATATGTCTATCAAAAAGGATTTTTCCGTACATTAACAGCATTAAAAGACCTAACTGATAAAGGAGTGATTGTTCATTATTTTATAGGCAATCACGATTTTATGCATCTTAATTTTTTTACAGACGAAATTGGAACAATATTATACGAAGAAGCGGTAGAGTTTGTATTAAATGGTAAAAAGTTTTTTATCGCTCACGGTGACGGTATGGTAAAAAACGATTTTGGCTACAAAATCTTAAAATCAATTTTAAGGAATAAAAAAATACAATGGCTTTACTCCTGGCTTCATCCTGATATTGGAGTTGGTTTGGCCAAGTTTACAAGTAGATCAAGTAGAGACTATACAGCTAAAAAAGATTACGGAAAAGTTGATGGTTTATTTGAGGCAGCTAAAAACAAAATTGATAATGGTTTTGACTACGTATTATTTGGGCACGAACATATAAGGAAAGATCTTCCATATAAAAACGGAAGATATATAAATCTGGGTTTTTGGTTGGATGCACCGTGTTACGCTAAATATGAAAAAAATAATTTTGAAATAATTGATATTAAAGATGAGTAATAAGAAAAAGAAAAAAAGGAATAAAGGTAAACGCAGATTACTTATTGCATTTATTTTAATAATTCTTTTTACAGCATTCGGATATTATATTTATGGTGGTCTGCCATCGTTAGAACAACTTGAAAATCCCAAGCCACAGTTGGCAAGCACAGTTTATTCTATTGACGGTGAACAGCTTGGCAAATATTTTATTGAAAACAGAATTGAAAAACATTTTTCTGAATTTCCTGCTTATCTAATTAAAGCCCTTATTTCCACCGAAGATAGAAAATTTTACAGTCATTGGGGAGTTGATATTGTACGATTTGGTAAAGCGATGGTTAAAAATATTCTTACTTTTTCAAGAGAAGGTGCCAGTACAATTACTCAACAGCTTGCAAAGAATCTCTATAAATTAAAATTGCGAAAAGAAAATGTTGCTCAAACTATTGTAAGAAAAATAAGAGAATGGATAACAGCAATTCAAATAGAAAAGACGTATACAAAAAATGAAATCTTAGAACTTTACTTAAATGTATCTTATTTTGGAAAAGGAGCCTACGGTATTGAATCAGCTTCAAGAATTTATTTTAATAAAAGTGTAAACGAACTTTCTTTGCCTGAAGCTGCACTTTTTGTTGCTCTTTTAAAATCCTCTTCACATTATAATCCTGTTAGGCACCCTGTTGAAGCTCTTTTAAGACGTAACCTTGTTATGAGGAGCATGGTTGTGATGGGGGAATTATCGGAAGCTGATTACAGAAAATTAAAAAAAGAGCCTATAATTTTAGCTGAAAATAGAATTAAAGGAAGTAAAAGTATTGCTCCTTATTTTATGGAATATGTTAGGAAAAAACTATCCGCTTTATCAAGTAAATATAAATATGATCTATATCGTGACGGCTTAAATATCTATACTACAATTGATTCCAGAATGCAGAAAATTGCTAATGAAGTTGTTGCGAAACATATAACAAATTTTCAAAAAATGTTTAACAGCAAATGGGATTGGGAAGATAATAAAGATTTATTAGCTACTATTTTAGATGAAGATATTAGATATTCAAAAGAATATAAAGAGGCTAAAACAAAGGAAGAAAAAGCCAGAATATATAATAGTTTAAAATATGATAATGATTTTATTGAAAATGTTAAAAAGGATGCAACAACAATTCAAGTAGGTTTTGTTGTTATAGATCCTTCTAATGGTCAAATAAAAGCTATGGTTGGTGGTGAAAACCAAATATTCGGTAGAGGATTAAATCATGTTACTGAAATTAGAA
>JADFGB010000027.1 GCA_022567875.1 Bacteroidota bacterium
AACAAGTAATGACCGCTTTCTGGATTTGGGATTATATTTAATTATATCCTTAGCCATAGGAAATTTGCCCGACTCCTCAAGAGTTGTGTAACCGGAGCCGTCTTCAAGCCAGACGGCAGGTCCAAAATGGTTTAGTTTGAATTCATTTTCTTTGAAAATCCTTTCAAGAGTCAAAACATCCTGATTTTCCTGCGCTGTTATAAAACATGGTATTATTAAGATTCTCAAAACTAACGTTATAAGTAGTTTTGTTTTAAACTTCATATGAGTTCCTTTTGTTTTTTTGTTTTTCAACATCTTCAATTGTTTTAGGTTTGTTCTTGCCTATTAACTTGTATCCATCTGCTGTGATAACAAAATTTTCTTCGTTCCTGATACCGCCAAAATCTTTATAAGCTTCAAGGTTATCATAATTTATAAAATCAGTAAAACGTTTTTCTGCTCTCCACATATCGATTAAAGAAGGTATAAAATAGATTCCCGGTTCAATAGTCAATACCATACCGGGGGCTAATGGTTTTGACATCCGTAATGATTTTATTCCAAACTGGGAACTCTTGGGTTTTCCTTCATACCCCACATACACTTCTCCCAAATCCTCCATATCATGGACGTCGAGTCCCATCTGGTGGCCTAATCCACATGGAAAAAACATAGCATGAGCACCTAATTGTAAAGCTTCTTTGGTATCACCCTTCATTAAATCCAGATCTTTCATGCCGTCAATAATTATCCGGCAAGCTTGATAATGGATTTCCTTAAATGGTATCCCCGGCTTTAACATCTCAATAGATGCATTATGAGATGCCAAAACGATATTGTATATCTCGCTTTGACGTTCTGTAAATGAAGCGCTTACAGGCATTGTACTTGATAAATCACCTGCGTATCCCATGGCAGTTTCTGCTCCGCAATCAAGAAGGAACATATCGCCTTCTTTTAATTGATTGCCGTGGTAATGATTATGCAAGGTTTCACCATGTTTCGTAGCAATAATGGGGAATGAAATATTGCCACCATCTTTTGTAGCAATCTCTTGTACTTTGGAGGCAATTTCTGATTCCAAGATGCCGGGCCGTACCATACGCATAGCAGTTACATGCATATCAACAGTTGTATCTACTGCTTTTTCAATTTCTAATAGTTCTTCATCAGATTTAATTTCACGTTGTGCTACCACAGCTTTGATTAGTTCAACAGATGCAGCTTTCTGGGTCTCCTTTGGATTAATATCAAGCCAGTGGAACAGCTTAATTTTATTTTCAGCACGATATGGAGGTAATAGATGTATTATCCGGCCTTTTGTCACAGCTTCTTTCAGAAATTTTTTCAGGTCGGGAATACTCCCTGTATTTTCGATACCAGTTTTCTGTGCCTGATCTTTTAGTGCGGGTTGATATCCCATCCAAACAAAATCTTCAACAGTTAAGTCATTTCCAAAAATGTAATCTTTTCCTTCATCAACATCTACAATACCCGTTAAGCCAGCAGTATTTAGACCAAAATAATAAAGGAAGGAACTGTCCTGCCTGAAATGATATGTGTTGTCCGTATAATTCATTGGGCTTTCGTCATTTCCCATAAATACAGTAATCCCAGAATCGATACGAGTTTTTAAATTATGACGTCTATTTAAATAAGTTTGAACTTTGAACATAGCTTTATCCATTCAAATCCATTTTTTCTTGGTTTACATCCCATAAACTCTCCATGTTGATTTAGCTTTATAACATATTATTAACCTGCAAGATTAACAATTATATTGTAACGATATCTTGCAGAAATATTGGTTTTAAATTATAATTACTATTGTCTAATAACAAATGACCAATGACCAAATCCTTTTTTATCTTTTCCGTATTATACTTATTTTAAAAGTCTATTTAAAACCAAAAAATAGGAATATATTGCAATGAAAAAATCAATTTATCTTTTTTTAATATTAGGACTAATTTCTATGTCTTGCACAAACAAAGTTTCAAATCCATTTTTAGTCGAGTGGAATACACCTTTCCAGACTCCTCCTTTTGATAAAATTAAAACCGAACACTATGTACCTGCTTTCAAAGAAGGCATCAAACTGCACAACAATGAGATTAAAAAAATAGCAGGCAACAAAGATGCCCCGTCTTTTCAAAATACAATTGAAGCATTGGACTACAGCGGTAAAATTTTAACAAGAGTCCGCAGAGTTTTTAGCGGTATGAACGAAGCGATGACAAACGATGAAATGGGAAAGATATCAAAAGAGATTTCAACCCTTCGTTCAAATCATAGAGATGACATTTTTCTGAATGCAAAACTTTTTGAAAGAGTTAAAGCAGTCAACCTGCAAAAAGATAAATTAGGTTTAAATAAAGAACAGCAGATGCTTATGAATAAATATTACAGTGGGTTTGTTCGCGGCGGTGCAAATTTAAGTGACAGAGATAAAGAAGCTTTCCGTAAACTTAACACAGAAATTTCATTGCTTACTTTAAAATTCGGTGAAAATGTATTAAGTGAAATTAACAAATTTGAATTAATAATAGATAAAAAAGAAGACCTTGCCGGTCTGCCGCAAGGTGTAATTGATGCTGCAGTCACAACAGCAAAAGAGAATGGCTACACAGGCAAATGGATATTTACAATTCACAAACCAAGTATGATCCCCTTTTTACAATATGCAAAAAACAGGAAATTAAGAGAAAAAATTTATTACGCTTACACTCACAAGGGTGATAACAATAACGAATTTGATAATAAAAAAATATTATCACAAATTGCATCTCTCAGATTAAAAAGAGCAAATCTTCTCGGCTACAAAACTCACGCAGGTTATGTGCTTGATGATCAGATGGCAAAGAAACCCGAGAATGTATATGAATTGTTGAACAAGGTTTGGTCACCTGCCGTAAAAGTAGCCAAAAAAGAACTTACAGAAATGCAGAAAATTATTTACAAAGAAGGAAACAAATTCAAACTTGCTTCGTGGGACTGGTGGTATTACAGCGAAAAATTAAAGAAACAAAAATATGATTTAGACGAAGAACAACTAAGACCTTATTTCAAATTAGAAAATGTAATCAACGGAGTATTTGATTTAGCTGCAACTTTGTTTGATATTCAATTTGTTGAAAGAAAAGATATACCAAAATATCACCCCGAAGTAAAAACTTTTGAGGTGAAAGACAAACAGGGCAATCACATTGCTATACTTTTCACAGATTACTTCCCCCGAACAAGTAAACGAGGCGGTGCCTGGATGGATGCATTCAGAAAACAAAGCAAAGAAAACGGGAAGTTTATTCATCCTGTTATTTATAATGTTGGTAATTTTACTAAACCTACTCCAGGCAAACCCTCACTTTTAAGTGTTGATGAAGTGATAACTTTATTCCACGAATTTGGACACGCCATTCACGGAATGCTTTCAGACTGCACTTATGAAGCAATATCAGGTACAGATACACCGAGAGATTTTGTTGAGTTCCCTTCTCAGGTAATGGAAAATTGGGCAATGCATCCCGATGTGTTAAAAAAATATGCAAAACATTTTGAGACCGGGAAAGTAATCCCCATAAATTTAATTGAAAAGATCACAAACAGCAGCAAGTTTAATCAAGGGTTTGAAACTGTTGAATATTTAGCTGCTTCGTATTTGGATATGGCATGGTACACAATCACCGATACAACTTTAATGGATGCTGCAAAATTTGAGAATAAAACTTTAAATGATTTAGGATTGATTCCGGAAATTTATTCAAGGTACAGAAGTACATATTTCAACCATATTTTTTCCGGTGATTATTCTTCCGGATATTACAGCTATATATGGTCAGAAGTTTTAGATGCTGATGCATTTGCAGCATTTGTAGAAAGCGGAGATGTTTACAACAAGGAATTAGCGGGCAGATACAAAAAGTATATTCTTTCATCGGGCGGAACTGATGATGCAATGACACTTTACAAAAAGTTCAGAGGCAAAGACCCCATTATTGAACCGTTGTTGAAAAGACGCGGTTTGAAATAAATATTAATAAGCAACCTCCGAGGTTTTTAAGAATAGAGGAACGATAACTGTTAAAAATTAATTCTTAATATTGTAACCTCGGAGGTTACTTTAAACTTAGAAAACATAACTTAACAATCACTGACAAATCTTAATTGTACATTGTAAATTATTAATTAACCTTTTCCCGTTACTCTTTTCAATAGATACTCTCTTAATTAATAGAAAAAAACGTTCTATATTTATCCGGGATTTCCACAGAATTAAGCAAACATCCTTTTTTAATAGGCGGATATAATTCCAAATAGTTACTAACTTTTGCCATACTAATTCTTCTATTAATATGGGTTCTATTTAATTCAGATGGTGAATTTAATCCACACGCTTCAACTAATTCAATCAAACTTTTCAATGTCTGATGATGAAAGTTAGCAACTCTCACAGATTTATCATTAACATTTAGTCCTTTCATTAGAGATATATCCTGTGTAGCAACACCTACAGGGCAAGTATTTTTGTTGCATCTTAAAGCCTGAATGCAACCCAAAGCCATCATCATTCCTCTTGCTGAATTACAAAGGTCTGCTCCCAGGGCTAATATTCTTGCAATATGAAAACTTGAAGTAATTTTACCGGATGCAATTATATTAATATCCTTTTTCAAATCAAAGCCAGTAAGAGTATCATAAACAAAACAAAGCCCTTCTCTTAGGGGATATCCCATTGAATTTGTAAATTCAACGGGAGCTGCACCAGTGCCGCCTTCCCCGCCATCGACTGTAATAAAATCAGGTTTTATTCCGGTTTCTAACATCGCTTTACAAATATCAATAAACTCTTTTTTTCTGCCAAGACAAAGCTTAAATCCTATTGGTTTTCCGTTTGATAGTTCCCTTAATTTTTTTATAAATTCTACAAGTTCTGTCGGATTTGAAAAAGCTGTATGACCTGGAGGTGATAAAACTTCTGTATGTGGTTCAACACCTCTAATCCTAGCAATTTCCCCAGTGTTTTTAATAGCAGGTAATATTCCCCCGTGTCCGGGTTTGGCACCTTGAGAAATTTTAATTTCTATCATTTTTACATTAAATAAATTAGACTTTTCCTCGAATAATTTTGGATCAAAGTTGCCATCTTTGTTTCTACAACCAAAATAAGCAGTTCCAATTTGCCAAACTAAATCTCCTTCACTTTCTAAGTGGTATCTGCTTATTCCACCTTCGCCGGTATTATGATAAAAATTATCTATTTTTGCCCCTTTATTTAATGCTGAAATTGCATTTTTGCTTAATGAACCAAAACTCATTGCAGATATATTTAATATACTTGCAGAATATGGTTGCTTACAATCGGGGCCACCAATAGTTACTCTTGGTAATACTTTTTCAACTTCATTTTTCTTTGGATAAATTGAATGTTCCATCCATTCATATCCTGCTCTGTAAACATCCATTTGAGTACCAAATGGAGTTGTGTCCGTAACTTTTTTTGCTCTTTGGTAAACAAGTGTACGGAATAAACGATTAAAAGGTCTACCTTCCGTGTCAGTTTCAACAAAATATTGCATTATTTCTGGGCGAATTTCTTCTAATAGATACCTTAAATGCCCTATAACAGGAAAGTTTCTTCTTATTGCGTGGTGTTTTTGTAAAGAATCAAAAACACCTAGTAAAATAATTGGTCCAAATATTAAAGAGATCCACCAAATATTAGGAAAGAAGTAAATTAAATCAGTAATAATAACTATTAAAAATACTGAGATTAATACAAATATTTGTTTTACACTCATTTATCAGCCCTTTAAATTTTTAATATTATAGAAGAAAAAGAAATTAGTTTTAATCAATATAATAATATAGCTATGAAAATAGTTTATATTTTTTAATTGAATAAATAGTAGATTTGAAATTATATTTAATTAATTGTTTCTGGGTTTACTTTTTTTAAAATATTTAGCTCCTATAAAAGTGATATTTAATAAGGAAATAGAACAAAAAAAAAGATTAAACTTATGGTTTATTCGCTTAAGATGGATTGCCATAGTTATATCTTTTATGCTAATATTTATTGCAGATTTTTATTTGCATTATTTACAAGAAGAAAGTTTTTGGCCTCTAATATTTACGGTTCTTTTCCTTTTAATAACAAATATTTTTTATAAAATATTTTTAACTAAAAAAATATTTCTTAAAAACCTTGAAAAAATTCAAATATTTATTGATTTACTAATCCTTTCAATAATGCTTCAATTTTCGGGCGGTATTGAAAATCCCCTTTCTTTTATTTATTTATTGCACGTTATTTTAACCGGAATACTACTCTCAAAAATTGACTGCTACAAAGTTGTTTTTTTTGCCATATTTTTTTATGCTACAATTTCAATCGGTGAATTATATAAAGTATTTCCCCATTATACTCTGTTAATATATCCTCACACAACTGAAAAGAATATTGAAAATGCTGATTTGGAAACAGATATTAATAAACATACAGATGATGAAAATACACTGATTCACGCAGCACATTATCCTTTATATGTTTGGAGCATGATAGGACTTAATTTTTTCTTAATGCTGCTTATCGCTTATTTCATTACAACAATTATGGAACGATTAAGAGATGAAGAAAAAGAAACACAGGAAAAATATCAATGGTTGGAAAGAGTTTTGCAAGCAACAGGAGCAGGGTTACTTATTTTAAATAAAGACCTAAAAACCGAATGGATGAACCAACAGATTAAAAATTGGTTATCATTAAATTCTTCTTCAAAACAAGATAGAAAAGAATCTATTTCTAATTGGATTAGAGGAAAAGACGATGAAGTTGAAAAAACTTTTAAGGACGGTTTGACAAGAACGGTAGAAATTACAAGATATACTGACTTAGAACAAAAACAATTCTTTCAAGTTACCATTGCCCCAATGTTCGGAGATGGTGGTAAAATCTATCAAGTTGCTGAACTTGTTCAGAATATAACTGAGAAAAAAATATTAGAGGCTGAAATGCTTCATTCTTCAAAAATGGCAACTATCGGAACTATGGCTGCAGGTATTGCACACGAAGTCGGAAATCCTTTATCATCTATAGCTACAAGATTAAAGTTGTTAGAGATTCAAAATGATCCTGTTTTTTTAGAAAAAAGTATACCGTTACTCCAAAAAGAAATTGAAAGAATAAAAAGAATTGTAAGAGGAATCTCTCAGTTTGGTAAACCAACAAAGGAAGTATGGAGTATTTGCCAAATCAATAGAATAATTTCAGAAACAGTTGAAATACTTAAATTACATAAAGCATACAAGAACTGTAAGATTGTTACAAAATTAGACATAAAACTTCCACAAACATTGGCATCTTACGATCAATTAAAACAAGTTTTCCTTAATTTAGGACTCAATGCTTTTGAAGCTATGGAAGATGGTGGAACTTTAACTCTAGAAACATTTTATGAACAGGGGATGATTTTCATTAATTTAATCGACACTGGAAAAGGTATCTCTTCACAAATGATAGATAAAATATTTGAACCATTTTTTTCTACAAAAGAAAAAGGAAGCGGATTAGGACTATTTATAGTTTATCACATAATTCAAGCTCATGGTGGAACTATCAACGCATTTAGTGAAAATGAAAAAGGTACTAAATTTAGTATCTCAATTCCCATTAAACAACATATAAAAAATAAATAAAAGTATAAATGCCTACAAGATATTGCTTATAGATGACGAAGAACTTTTTAGAGAAGATTTTGCACTTCTACTTAGAAATGAAGGATACGAATGCTTCACTGCACCATCTGCTGAAAAAGGTCTTGAAATAGTTAAAAAAGAATTTCCCAATATTATTTTTTCCGATATCGTAATGCCGGGTAAAAGCGGTATTGATATTTTGGAAGATTTAAACAGAAATAACCCGGACGGCTCCGTTATTATTATGACATCATTCGGAACTTTAGAAACTGCAATTAAAGCCTTCAGATTTGGAGCTATAGATTATATTTTAAAACCAATTGAGTTTGAAGAAGTATTAATTAAAATTGAAAGAATTATTCAGCACAAAGAATTATTAAGTGAATTAAAATTTTTAAGAAAAGAAGTTATTGAAAACGCTGAAGAATTTTCTTTTGTAGGTGAAAGCGAACCTATTAAAAAAATCAAAAAATTGATACAAAGGGTTGCCCCTACAAACAGCACCGTACTTATTAGTGGTGAATCAGGTACAGGAAAAGAAGTTGTTGCACAAGCAATTCATAAAGTTAGCAATAATTCAGAAAAACCTTTTATTGCTATAAATTGTCCAAGCCTTCAAGAAAATTTGCTTGAAAGCGAACTTTTTGGACACGTTAAAGGAGCATTTACCGGAGCAATTAATGATAAAATAGGTTTTATGGAAGCAGCAGGAAAAGGCACTATCTTTTTGGATGAAATTTCTGAAATCCCAATTTCATTGCAAGGAAAATTACTTAGAGTACTTGAAGAAAAAGAATTTTACAGAGTAGGTGGTACAAAAAAATATACCCTTAAAGCCAGAATTATTGCAGCAACCAATAAAAATCTGAAAGACAGTATAAAAATTGGTAAGTTCAGGGAAGATTTGTTCTATAGAATTGCTGTTTTTGAGATAGAAATGCCCTCCTTAAGACAAAGAAGTGAAGACATTCCTTTATTGATAGACTTTTTTTTGAAAAAGTTTAACAATGAAATGAAGAAGAAGTATATTGGTGTTTCTTCAGAAGCAATGAAAGCAATGTTAAACTATGATTGGCCGGGCAACATACGTGAATTGAGGAATGTAATTGAAAGAGCAATGATTTTGTGTGAAAATAAAACAATAAATATAAACGGACTTCCTTCTAATATAATAGGAATTTCACAAAATTTAATCGAATCGAAAAGTCTTAAAGCAAGTTTAAATTCGTACGAAAGAGCCAACATAACGCAAACACTTAAAGA
>JADFGB010000317.1 GCA_022567875.1 Bacteroidota bacterium
TCTTTTCTTTGTTCTTCACATAAATTAATTTAAATCTTCCCTTTGGGCTTTCACGTTGTTCAATTTCAAATTTTTTAATCGATTTAATTAACGGGGTCAACTTTTGAAAACCATAGTTCCTTGAATCAAAATTAGGCTGCTTTTTCTGTAATAGATTTCCAACATCCCCCAGAAAAGCCCAACCATCGTCATCTGCCAAATCTGATATAGTAGAGGAAATCAGTTTAATTACCTTTGGAGTTATTTTATCGACATTGCTTTTTAACGTGGACTTGCTCTCAGTTAATTCCGATTCATTTTCCTCGGATTGGTATTTAAGGATTTCAATATAAATGAATTTATCACAAGCAACTATAAATGGTTCCGGTGTTTTCTTCTCGCCAATCCCAAATACTTTCATCCCGGCTTCTCTAAGCCTTGTAGCTAAACGGGTAAAATCACTGTCGCTGGAAACAAGACAAAAACCATCTACTTTTTCCGAATACAGAATATCCATTGCATCAATAATCATAGCGGAATCAGTCGAATTTTTTCCTTTTGTATATCCATATTGTTGAATTGGTGTTAAAGCATTTTCAAGGAGGATATTCTTCCACTTTGAAAGATGAGGCTTGGTCCAGTCGCCATAAATTCTTTTTATTGTTGGATTGCCGTACTTAGCTATTTCTTCCATCATCTCTTTTACGTAAGCCGAAGGTATATTATCACCGTCTATTAATACTGCGAGTTTTAAATCCATAATATTTTCCTAAAATTCTCTTTTATTTAAAATACTACAAAACAATTAAAATAGATAGGATTGTAGATTAAGATATGCTTCCAAAAGCTTAAAGATATTTTTTTAAGGTCTACATAGTGCGACCGTGACAGCCTACTACTTTATTCACCGAAGTTTTAAAGAAGGTTAGCTTGCCCCGAACTTGATTAGTGACTGTCCGGTTGATTTTGGATTATATAGCCATTTAGATAAATTCTTTGTGACCTATCTTTTCTACAGAACTAAATCCTTGTGTCTTTTTAAATTCCATATTGTAAAAAATTTGTTATATTGATTCACTTGAGATATTTAATAAATATTTCTGTGAATATTAACCATGCACCAACTATGGTTAATGAAAAGAATAACCAATCATTAAGTGAATCTGCAGGGGTTTGTCCACTCAAAGACTGAAATTGCCAGCCTAACTTTCCAATACCGGCTGTAAGTAAAAGTAAAGTTCCACAGACTACCATTGCTAGTTCAAAAGTTGGTGTTATCAGAAAACTAAATTTTGAGATAAGCATTTTTGCAGTAAGCCAACTTAGAATAACTGTGATGAAAATGATAAAAAATGCTTTAAAATATGAAACAAAGACTATATTCATATTATTAATATTCAAACATTGTAAATATTATTATTTTAATATTTTTTAGAGGTTAAAGAATATTTGGAGTGAAATTAAACCCCCGAATTATTTATATATTTTAATTTAATTCTTTTAATGTATAAAACAAACAATTAAATTAATTTTTTTAGAAAAAAAATCAACGTTCAAAGTTCGAGGTTTAATGTTCAAAGTAGGAGGTACCACCTTAGGCCGGCAAGTATAAATTCTCAAACTCTTCTTTAGTAATCAACTTCATTGCCAAAGGGAAAAGTGTTTCGTCTTCCCTGTAAATGTGCAGTCTCATAATTTCAACAATTTCTTTGCCCTGTGTGTATGCATATTCAAATGTCAACTCTTTAGAGGTTTTATCCTGCATACGTGAGCCGAGACCTAAAAAGTTTAAACAAAGCGCCCCAAGTTGTGCAATTTGAATATGTTCGGATTCCATAATATCAACGCCGGTTTTGGGTGTTTTGTCTGTGCTGTGCTCTCCTGTTTCGAGAAGTTTTTTATGCAGCAAAGGGAAGAGCTGCTTCTCTTCTTTTTTGTTGTGTTCGGGAGTGTTATTGTCTAAAAATGAAAACAATTCTTTAAAGTTTTTATTTATGCTGTCATTAAATATCCATTTGTTCTGTTTCCACTCAGTAAGTGCGGATTCAAAATTATCAAGCACTTTTACAAAAACTTTGTGTTCGTCCATTAATTTTTGAAGAAGGGGATGCATATCTTCGTAAGCAACTGGTTCAACAGTTGACGGTGCAAATGCTTCCGGGGGGTCCATCGGAGACATTTCTTCAATATCGGTGTCTTTCTCTACAAATCTTTTTATTTGGTCGTCTGTGTTCATAATTTATTATTTATTATTGATAATATAACTTAAGGGTTTTTAATCTCAGCATTTTTACGGGTGTAATACCACCAGTTTAAAATTAAGCAAATGGCATAATAAAAAGCAAATCCATAAAGGGCATATTCAGGTGTTCCGTTTTTAATTTGCTGTCCAAAAACTTTTGGAATTATAAAAGCTCCGTATGCAGCAATAGCGGATGTCCAGCCAAGTACGGGTCCGGCTTGTTCTTTGCTGAATATATAAGGAATGCTTCTAAAAGTTGAGCCGTTGCCAATTCCTGTAGTAATGAACAAAACCATAAAGCATAAAAAGAACGGCCACCAATAATCCTCAGGTGTTGCACTATTCTTTGCTAATATAACAAAATATGCAACA
>JADFGB010000028.1 GCA_022567875.1 Bacteroidota bacterium
TTACAAGTCTTCCCTTGCTGTCAAAAATTTTTACTTTTACCTGTGCTATCAGTTGAGTCAGGTTATAAGAAATTATTGTAAAATCCTCAAACCCGTCGTTATCGGGAGAAAACGGATTTGGTGAAATTGAGAGATTAGATTGAGATTGTAATTTTACTGTAAAGATACTGTTCTGCTCTCCGGGTGTTCCACCAATTTGGCTAACAGATGTACTCCAATTGTTTTTATCGTTTCCATTAATGTTTGGATTTATCCTTTCAAGAGTTTTATTCTTTGTATCCGTAAAATTTCTGTTGTTCCATTTGTCAGAATAAAAAACGGAATCTATTGTGTTTCCGAGAAAATCTTTAAGTAAAATTAATTCTCCGGAATTGACTAATCCTAAAGAAGAACTGTTTAAAACACTTACTATTTTATTTTCCAAATTATAATAATTAATAAGTGACGAATCAGCCGAAAGGATAAAATAATTTTTAGAAGGTATTATCAAACTAGTCTTGGATAGTTTATTAATATTTCCTTTTTCGTCAATTATTTTCCATCCGCCTACATTCACTTCTTTTGAACTGTTATTATAAAACTCAATAAACTCGGTGTTTTTTTCACCCGGGTTGTACATAATTTCGTTAATTATAAGTTCTCCTTTTGTACCCTGCACTATATTATTTGTTGAATTAGCTTGTCCGGGTGTGCTGTGATTAACACTTAATGAAGTAGTCCAATTCGTACTGTCGTTAGTAGGATTATTTTGAGAAATCCTTTCAAGTGAAAATCCTTTTCCTCCGCCCCAATTTGATGAATAAAACAGACTGTCAATTACTGCATCTCTGAAATCGTAAACAATTATTCCGTCTCTAATATTACCGAGGGAGCCGAAATTAATTATTTTAATTTGTGAATTTATATCTGGGTATTGATTAAAGAAAGATGAATCTTTGGTGAGAATTAAAAATTCATCCGGATTCAATAATAAATCTGCTGTTGTTATAAAGTTTTTTGTAGGTGATGGAAGTATATCACTGATGGACCAATTCTTTAGATTTAGAGATTCATTGGAATTATTTATAAGCTCAATCCATTCAGGCTTTCCGGTTTCTGGTGCATACATAAATTCATTTATTAATATAGAGTTGTGTGCAAAACCGGGTTGTGTAAAAGCTTCTGCATAATTATTAAGAGTATCTTCATCCTGGCTAAAGACAATATTTGAACCCACCAAAACTTTGTTTTGCAAATCCTCAATATCTTTGGATGAATTTATAAATGCAGAATCAAATCCATTCAAACTTAAACCTGATTCAGTTGACAATAATTGGTCAGGCACGTTGTCCGAATTTGAATCAATAAAAAATTGAACTGAAAAATTATTGGCAGGTGATTGTCCTTTGTTTATTACTTTTAACGTTGGGGTAACATTATCTCCGGCAACAGGGTATTGGGGATTAAAAGTTATTTGTAAAGCTAACAAATCAAAATTTCTGTTTGAAATGCTGTTTATCCTTCCCGGCGTGCTCATTTCATTATCAGTTGAAGAAGTCCAGTTACCGGATAAATTACTTCCGATATTTATATTTTTTCTTTCTAACGAATAACCGCTTGTCCCACCCCAGCTGCTGCTATAAAGAAGTGAATCAATAGTTATGTTTCTATTATCTCTAAGAACAACACCGTCTGCATTGTTGTTTAGTCCCGGTAAATTTAATATTACCAATTTTGATGGTATGGCTTTGTGAAAATTAAATATGCTTGAGTCTCTTGCAACAACTAAATATGATTTCGGCAGGATGAAAACATTTTCATTTATTATTGCTGAAACGGGAGTTGCAAATCGATCGGTTATTGTCCAGTGAAAAAGATTTATGGAATCCGATGAAGTATTGTAAATTTCTACCCATTCGGGTTCGCCCCCAACAGGTGTGTACATAATTTCATTAATAACAATTGTAGATTGCCGATAACCCGGCGCAATAGTTTTTTGTTTTGTGTTATCCGTTGTGTCCTGGTCATTAGCTAAAACTGCTTTAACAATAAACTCTCTCTTATTCTGCAAATTTGTTATTTGATAATTAAAGAACTCTGTTTTATTCTCTGTAGGATTTATTGTAAGATTTGATTTAGTTTCCAAAAGTACATCGGGAAGTAAATCCGAATTAATATCTTCAAATAATTGAAGTGAATACTGAACTGTGTTTTTACCGGTATTATTAACAATAGCGGAAATATCAACGTTATCACCAACTAAAGGCTTTTCAGGATTAAAAATAACTTCGCTGACTCCAATATTAAAATCTTTTTGTGTCAATGAATTTATTCCTCCCGGTGTAGCACTTAAAAAATTATTTGAAGTTCCCCAGTTGCTCTGCAGGATCGAACTTACATTCGGATCAATTCTTTCCAAAGATTTTCCGTTATCACCACCCCAAGTTGAAAAGTAACTCAGACTGTCGATTAATAATCCCAATGAATCATGTATAATTACTGCATCACCACTGTTGTTTAACGAAGGCATATTCGGTATGATTAATAAATGAATAGGATTTATGAAAATATTTAACAATGAAGAATCCTGACTAAGAACGACAAAACTTTTTGGAGCCAGTATAAAATCTTTGTTAGTAATACTTACGGTTGTTCCATTATCCGCAAGCGACCAATTTCTTATGTTAATTACTGAATCACTTCTGTTGTATAATTCTACCCATTCGTTTTGAGTTGAAGAGGGAGAATACATTATCTCGTTTATAATGATATTGTTAAAAGTGTTTGGTTCACGTACAACGATAAAATTGTCAATGCTTTTATTGTTGGAAGTATCTTCATCAGCAGTGAAATCAACTTCTGCTATAATATTATAATTTCCTGCTTGAATAGAATTAATAGTATTGTTTACTATTACAGAATCTCCAATAATTAAATTCGAATAATTTTGAGTAAAGAATAATTCATTTGCCGTTCCGATATTATCAAAATTAGAATCATTGAATAAATTAATTGAAAACGAAGATGCAGAAATCTTTCCAACATCTTTAATTGTAGCAGAAAAATTAACATTGTTTCCTTCAATTATTAATTGTGGTAAATGTGTAAATGAAGTAATTGATAAATCATTCTCAAATGGAGTAAGGGAATTTTTTAACCCCGGCGTAGCTTCATTATTACTAATTGAAGTTCCCCAGTTACTTTGTTTTGTTGATAAATCGTCAGCGTCAATTCTTTCCAATGATTTTCCGTTATCACCGCCCCAAGATGGAGTATAAGTTAAAGTGTCAATTAAAACACCAAGAGAATCTTTTATCACAACTGCATCCCCACTGTTATTTAAGGTAGGCATGTTACTAAGTACAACAAGCTGAACCGGTATACTGTAATCTGTTAACACAGTTGAATCTTTGCTTAAAACAATAAATGATTTTGAAGGAATATTAATATCGACATTTACAAAAGTTACAGTTGTTTTGTTATCGGAGAAAGACCAGCCATTTAAATTTACAGATGAGTCTGTTCTATTGTATAATTCCACCCATTCTGTTTGACCGGAAGAAGGTGCATACATTATCTCATTAATAACAATATCACTAAATAGATGTAGAATTGGGAATACATTGATAGTTGTTATTTTTGAATTATTTGTAGTGTCTTCATCATTAATATAATTAACTTTTGCAATTAAATTTATTACGCCGGTAGTTGGGTTTGAAATTACAGTATTTACAATTGTAGAATCATTCGACATCAAATTTATAAATGACTGAGAAAATATTTTTTCGGATAAGACACCAATTGAATCGAAATTTGTATCATTGAAAATTTCAATTGAATAACTACCCGCTGATTGTGTGCCTTTGTTTTTAATTGTTGCAGATATGTTTACAACATTACCTTCGAGAATGATTGAGGGTGAGGTAGTAAGGGAAGATAAAACTAAATCGTTATTTAACAACGTTACTGAATTTCTGAATCCTGGTGTTCCGTTTATCTGAGTTGAGTTTGTCCAATTAGTGTTTGAATTATCTTTGTTCGTTGTTATTTTTTCATCTGAAATTCCGGTAGTATTATTTGCCGAATAAGTATAAATATCTAGAGTATCACCTGCTGAATTGAAAAGAATAATCTGTCTATTACTTGAATTAGACATACCCGAAGATCCGAAAGCTTTATTGTTGAGTTTTAAAACTAAAGCTGAAACAGGGATAAGTCCGTTATAAATTCCGGTTGTAAAATCATAATCTCCTTCAAAAACAACTGCATAACTTTGTGGGGGAAGTAAAGTTCCGTTTCCAGTAGAAATTATTATGTCCACACTGGATGTATGATATTTGAACTTAAAATTATTTAAGTCAATAGTGTCAGCAGAAGAAGTGTTGAATAATTCTATAAATTCGCTGTTACTTGCACTCGGTTTAAACATTATTTCATTAAAAGTAAGTGCCGTATCAGTCTGAGGAAATATGTTAATAGTTAATAGCAGAATTACTGAGAGGAATATTTTCTTTTTCATGCCTACCCCCAAATTAAAACAATTATTTTTTTACACTTTTATTTGCAACTTTTTGGAACCAAGAATCGGGCATTCTCTTTAAGAAGCCTGTTAATAAAGCCATTTGCCAAGGGAATCGTATTACTTCTTTTTCTTTTTTAAGTCCATTAAAAATTATCTCCACTGCTTTATCCAGATCCATTAGAAAGGGCATCGGGAAATCGTTTTTGTCAGTCATAGATGTTTTTATAAATCCTGGATGGATAGAAATAATTTTTACATTAAACGGTTTGTATTCTGATTTTAAGCTTTCTAAAAGAGATGTTACCGCAGCTTTGCTCGAACAATAAAATCCGCTTACGGGAAAACCCCGGGCATCAGCAAGACTTGAAACACCTGCTATAAAACCGGATCTTTGTTTTTTAAATATTGGTAATAATTCATTTAAAAAATAAACTATTCCAAAGAAATTTACAGCAAATGTTTGTTCGCCGATTGATGAGTCGAAATTTGCAAATGATTGTTTCATACCAATACCGGAATTTAGAATAGCACCATCAATTCGTTTAAATTTTTCCAATATTAAAATGACGGTTTTTTTCACTTCATCTTTATTTGTAACGTCACATTTTATTGTTAATAGCTCTGAACCGTAATTTTCAATTTGTTCTTTTAATGCGTCTAAAAGTTCTACTCGGCGGGCAATTAAAATTAATCTGCATTTTTCTTTTGCAAATCTTAGTGCAAGTTCTTTACCTATTCCACTTGAAGCACCCGTTATTAAAATATTTTTATTTTTTAATTCCACAGAATATTATCGAATTTACTTTTTAAGTAATTAAAATAATATACAAATAATCTTTGTTAGTATTATCATAGATAAAACTTCGATGATAAAAATTAAACTAAAAATAAATATTTTATTATATATTGAATAAGCTTTTTCAAAAATTTTTTAGTAATTCATTTAATATTAATACTGATATTTTTTGGAGGATAATAAATCAAATATTACGATTTATAATTATTTAAATTTTATTTTTAAAAGAATTGTGATATTAATAATAAGTATTGACTGAATTTCAATTGTTATGATTTATTTTATGATTTCATAACAACAGATATAATAAAACGTTGAAAAAACAATGGCATGTAAATAAATCTGAAACAATTGCTCTTATAAGCAAGGCAATTGAAGAAGATATTGGACCTGGCGATATTACGAGTAATCTAACTATTGAAGAAAAAACTATTTGGTCAGGTAGTTTTATCCTAAAACAAAATGGAATTATTGCAGGTCTTGAGATATTACAAGAAGTATTTAATCAAATAGATCCTTTGCTAATTATCACTTGTAATGCAAAAGATAGCAATTATTATAAAAAAGGAAAAAAAATAGCACATGTTAAAGGAAGAGCACGTTCTATACTTGCTGGTGAAAGGACAGCATTAAATTTTCTACAAAGAATGTCAGGTATTGCAAGCCTTACTTACGAATTTGTTCAAGCTGTTAAAGGGACGAAAGCCGTTATTTTAGATACTCGAAAAACACTTCCAGGATTAAGAATACTTGACAAATGGGCTGTTAAAATAGGGGGCGGTACAAATCATAGATTCGGTTTGTTTGATTGTATTCTGATAAAAGAAAATCACATTATGGCTTCAGGAGGTGTTAAAAATGCATTAGAAAACTGCTTACGATTTAAAAAACCAGATTTAAAAATAATAGTCGAAGTTCAAAACTTAACACAATTAAAAGAAGTAATGAAGATAGGTTGTGATAGAGTATTACTGGATAATATGAAACTATCTGAAATTAAAAAAGCTGTAAAGTTAGTTAATCGAAAAATTTCTTCAGAAGTTTCAGGAAACATAACTCTAGCTAATGTAAAAAAATATGCTGAAACTGGTGTTGATTATATTTCTGTGGGTATGTTAACTCATTCTGCTAAAGCTCTGGATATTAGTTTTATTTTAGATAATAAATTTAAAGAGAGAAATTAAAAATGGATATTAATAGTATTTACAATTCAATGCAGAAAGCATTAAAGGGAATTGTTCCTGAAATAGAATTAAAATATAAAGCTGAACTTGTTTATAAGATTAACACTCTTAAAAAAGAAAAAAATGCTATAATTCTTGGGCATAATTATATGGAACCTGCCCTCTTTTATACAATACCCGATATTAAAGGAGATTCATTGGAATTGTGCCGTAAAGCTGCTGAAGTAGATAATGATATAATTGTTTTCTGCGGGGTTAAATTTATGGCCGAAACAGCAAAAATTCTTAATCCTAATAAAACAGTTCTTCTACCTTCTCAGAAAGCAGGATGCTCGCTTGCGGAAAGTATTACTGCTGAGGATGTTCGCCAGTTAAAAAAGTCTTTTCCAGGAGTTCCGATTGTAACATATATAAATACTTATGCAGATGTTAAAGCGGAATCTGATATTTGTTGCACTTCAAGTAATGCTGTTTCAGTTGTGAATTCATTAAAAACAGATACTGTAATCTTTCTTCCCGATGAATATTTAGCAAAGAATGTAGCTAAAGAGACTGGAAAACACATTATTTTTCCTCAGATTTTACATGGAACAGAACAAAAGAAAAATGATGTTGAAAATTTAGATTATCAATTGATAGGCTGGAAAGGTAGATGTGAAGTACACGAGAAATTTTCTGTAGAAGATATTAATAATGTACGCGAACAATTTTCTGATGTGGTGGTTTTAGCCCATCCTGAATGCTCACCCGAAGTTGTAGAAGCATCTGATTTTTCGGGCAGTACTACGACGATGATAAAGTATGTGGAAAAATTAAATGGTTGTAAAATATTATTGTTAACTGAATGCTCGATGGGAGACAATATTATAGCTGAAAATCCTGACAAAGATATATTAAGATTATGTAGTGTCCGCTGTCCGCATATGAATCAAATTACACTTGAAGATACACTATCTTCATTGACGGATCTAAAATATAAAATTGAAATACCCGAAGATATTCGTTTGCGTGCACATAAAGCCGTTCAAAGAATGATTGAAATATCTTAAAATTAATTATGTATCAAACAGATGTTTTAGTAATAGGTTCAGGCATTGCAGGTGGTATTACTGCTTTACAGCTTGCTGATGCGGGGTTGGAAGTATTATTAGTTACTCGCTCTAAAGATCCTACTGAATCTAATACATATTATGCTCAAGGTGGAATTATATATAAAGGCAAAAGCGATTCTCCCGAGCTGCTTACCAAAGATATAATTTTGGCTGGAGCAAATTTAAATAATGAAAAATCGGCGTATATTTTGGCTAAAGAAGGGCCTAAACTAATTGAAGATATTTTAATTAAGCGGCTAAACACTTCTTTTGACAGAGATGAAAATGGACAGCTTTCATTATCGTTAGAAGGCGGACATTCTATTTCTAGAATAATTCATTCTACAGATGCTACCGGCAAAGCGATTGAAATAAGTTTGATAAATGTTTTAAAAAAACATCCAAATGTTAAGATTCTACAAAACCATACGGCCATCGATTTATTGACCATGTCTCATCACTCAAAAGATAAAAAGAAAGTTTACCTTGAAGAAGAGTGCTGCGGGGCTTACATTTTTGATAACGAAACAAAAAAAGTTTTACATGCCATTGCAAAAAGAACCGTTTTGGCAACCGGTGGTATAGGGCAGATTTTTTTGCGCACTACTAATCCGAAAGGTGCCAGAGGAGACGGTTTAGCTATGGCAAGCAGAGCCAGAACACGCATCATAAATGCAGAATATATTCAATTTCATCCCAAAACATTTTATAAAGAATACGGACCGTTGTTTTTAATATCGGAAGCTGTCAGAGGTTCGGGCGGGAGGTTAGTCAATAAAAATGGTGAAACATTTATGGAAAAATATTCACCGGAATGGAAAGATTTGGCTCCAAGAGATATTGTTGCACGAAGTATCTTAAATGAAATGTTAACTAAAAGTCTATCGAACGTTTATATAAATATCTGTTCTTATTTATCAAAAAATAAAATTAAAAAATTATTTCCAAATATCTACAGAAAATGTTTAGAAAACGGTGTAGATGTTAACCAAATACGTGCTCTTGTTGCAGCACCTGCTGGAAATAATGCCCTTAGTATTTCTTCCTTAATGAAAGAACACTCGTCTACGATGATAACGTGAGGTGAATAACCCCTAACAGAACTACCTGTTTCACCTGTAGCCTTAGTTGCTATATGTGTTACACCTTGGTCGTTTAACCAACGTATTGCAATCTCAGCCTGTGTGTTTTTAATAACAAACTGATTAAGAAAATCACTACCTGTAATCAAATCTCTTATCCTCTCATACATGATTTTTGCTTGGTCTTGGGTAGGTGCTACTATTAATATGGTACATTCTTTTTTGACTGTACTAAGCAATAGTGGAGCAAAGAATGCAAAATGTATAGCCTTAATAGCA
>JADFGB010000318.1 GCA_022567875.1 Bacteroidota bacterium
TCTTGTAGAGCTCCTTGTAGCACCTGTGGCATCTTGGGCCCCAGACCGGCTTGATCGCCGGGCGTGGCTTGTCGCACTCGACGCAGGGATGATAGCTGCCCACTTGTAGCTCGTTCCTGCTTATCACTCCGGCCGCTCCCTTACCTCTATCGCCACCACCTTACATTTGCAACCCAGGGCGGCTTCGGCCTCGTCGATATCTCTATCGCCATACAACTTCCAATACCATTCTGGACGCACACGCACATTCATAGACCTAGAAATGCCCGGTAATGACCCAACATAAATGTCCCAATCACCATTATACTCAGTTGCCCATGCCTTCTTTACTCTCTTCTTCCCGTCCTTCGTGCCTATCACCCGGATTGCATAGACGACTTCTGTTTTACTCATCATTCACGCTCCTAAGTATTTTCGTTGACATTTAAGACAATCACTTTCAAAACTATTTAATTTCTCTTTGTTAATTTCTTTGTCTTGCCAAACGGGACTGTATTGTATTAATCCTATTTTCATATTTTTAATCTCTGTTTTTGTTCCGAGTATTTTATCACCAAATTTTCTTATTGAAACGTTAGCATCGCATCGCAAAGAACCTTCTTCCATATTTCCATCGCAGATGCCCAAATATCTTACAATCTGTCTGATTTTCTGTAGATAAAGTGAAGCTTCTTCAGGACTTTTGATATCAGGTTTGCTAACAATTTCAATTAATGGTACTCCGCAACGATTTAAATCAACTAATGTTTCCGAACCTGAATCGTGTATTGATTTACCAGCATCTTCTTCGATGTGGATTCTTTCAATTCTTATTCTTTTTTTCTCATTATTTGCTGTAGTGATTTCTAAAAATCCTTCAGAACAAATTGGTTCTTTGTATTGGGAAATTTGAAAACCTTTTGGAAGATCAGGATAAAAATAATTTTTACGTGCAAAAACCGAATATTCATTTATATTACAATTTGTAGCTAATCCCATTAATGCTGAATATTCTACTACTTTTTCATTTAAAACGGGCAGCACACCCGGGTGTCCTAAACAAACAGGACAAACATTACTATTTGGAGTTTTACCAAATTTTGTTGAACAACTGCAAAATGCTTTGGTTTCGGTTGATAATTGTGCGTGAACTTCCAAACCTATAATGGCTTCGTATTCTTTATACATATATTAAATTATTTTTTATAGAGAAGCTGTGGAAGTATTATTATTTTCAACAAAGTTAATATTTTTTAACTCTGTAATAATTTTTTCTTTAACCCCATTGAAATCGTCTAAATATTTTTTTGATAAAGATTTTGAAGAAGGAATTTTTTGTTTAAAAGGATCAACCTGTTTTCCGTTTATCCAAAATCTAAAGCAAACATGATTTCCCCTTGCCAATCCTGTATGTCCAACATATCCAATAACCTGTCCCTGCTTTACTTTAACACCTGCTCTAATGCCCGAAGCGATTTTATACATATGTAAATATTGTGTGGAATATGTACCGTTATGTTTCATTTTTATATATCTGCCGTTATATTTTGAATATTTAGCTGCAGTGATAATACCATCACCCACAGCAAGAATAGGAGTACCTTGAGGAGCAGCGTAATCAGTTCCTAAATGTGCTTTATATCTTTTTTGAACAGGATGAAATCTTCGGTAAGTAAAACGAGAACTAATTCTCGAAAATTTTATTGGAGCTTTTAAAAATGTTTTTTGTAAACTGTTACCTTCTTCATCGTAGTAATCATTTTTATTATCCGTTTTAAAATTTATAGCAAAATAATTTTCTTTCCTATGAAAGAATTCAGCTCCTATAATTTTATTAATTCCGATTGGCTTATCATCAACATAGTTTTCTTCATAGATAACCTTATACTTATCACCTTCCATTATTCTGTAAAAATCTATTTGCCAAGCATAAATTTCAGAGAGATTTATCACTAATTCAGGATCAACATTTTGTTCTGTTAATGACTTATACAATGAATTTTTAATTACACCCGAAACAATCTTTTTCTTTAATACAATTTTTTTATGAATTATATCAACACTTACAGTATCCTTAAAATTTATTACCAAATAATCTATAGGTGAAATCTCATAAACAAAGTGTTGCAATAAATTAGGATTTTCAGTTGATGAATAGGAATAATATTTATGTCCGTAAATGATTTTTCTTAGGTCAAATAAGTTTTCGCTTAATATTTGTGCTCGGTAAATTTTCTTGTACGGTGTTTTGTAGTTTAATAATATCTTAGAAAGAGTTTCATTTCGCTTTACAAAATGAATTTTTTTAACCACTAAAGAAGTATCTATACCAAAATCAGTATTTATTTTTTTTACTGATTTAACTATAATAATGATTGCAATAATGAGAGCTATTGCTACTCCTGCTAATCCAGCGTTTGCTAAGTTACTAATTTCGCTCATATCACTAATCAATTTTGTTTGGGATAATTAGTATTGGCAAAAGATGATTTGAAAGAGAATTTTGTAGAATATGCATAATGCGTATCATCCTACACGCATTGATTTGTTGTGATTGCAATTGCCCTTTTTGTGGAAATAGACAACCGTAAACTTCTCTTTTTATACAACT
>JADFGB010000319.1 GCA_022567875.1 Bacteroidota bacterium
ATCATTCAGAATTATTTTACCTTCTTGAACCAAAGCTTTTCTTAGACTGTCATTAGACAAATATGATTCTAGTATATTGAGATTGCCGTCATAATCTCCGTACATTTGATCCCCAAGTAACGCCACAAAATCCGGTTTAAGTGCTGTGACTTGTTCAAAAACATCATACCCCATATATTTTTCTCTTAAGCAAGCTGAAAATATAAATTTGAATTTACCCGGGGCACCCTGTTTTGAAAAAGTTTTAAATTTAAACCACTGAGAAAAATTACCCTGATCAAATTCAACTCTATATTTATATTCTGTATTATTTTTTAGACCACTTAGAACCAAGTTTGTTGTAAGGGCATTAGAATTGGAAAGAGTTCCCCATTTGGTAAATGTGCTTTTAGATCTATCAGCTGTTTTATATTCAATTCGAACCTTACCTTTAGAAATAGTTTTTATTAAAATTGGCACTTCGTTGTTCTGAATAATACCCACAATAGGTTTTCGTAAAAAATTATTAGGTTCTTTTTTGCTGCAGCCAAACAGAACAAAAATTAAGAATAATATTGTTAAATTTTTCCTTATCATTTTTTTTCTCCTTTATAAAAATATTTTATTATTTCTATCAATAACTATTTAAGATAAACCATTCCTTTTACATCGTTCCATAATTTGCCTTTATTTTCACCAGGATAAACAGTTATTCTATAAAAGTATATCCCGCTTGCCATTGGTGTACCATAAGAATTTTTACCATTCCAGGTAACTTTGTATTCACCCGCATTCTGAAAACCATTAACAAGAGTTATAATTTTAATTCCAAGAACATCATAAACCGTAAGCTCAACCTTCCTATTTTCAGAAAGTGAATAAATAATGTTTGTTTCCCCGTTAAAAGGATTTGGAAAGTTTTGTTTTATTAAGAAAGATGAAGGAATTTCTATAGACTGAGAATCTACTCCTGTTAAATTATCTCTTGTTACAGTTATATTATAAAGCTCAATTATTCCATTTACTGAATCCAATTCATAAAATGTAACGGAAATAATTTTAGTGGAATTTCTTGTATCAATATTAACCAAACCATAAACTGAAGTTATCTGGTTGCCTGATGGAGGATGTCCCCAGGCTGCTCTAAATATTTCAAAAGAGTAAAATGGATTATTCTGATTTCCCAGAATGAGCTGACGACCTGTTGCTCTTCTATTATGAAACCCCGAAGAAGAAAAATCAAAAACAGCCCTGTTTAAATCTGACAAAGAATAAACGATGGATGTGTCTGTCTGTGAAACAGAATTCAGTGGAACATTCCAATTAAGAATATGCGCACTAGGGTAATGCTGGTCGCCGGAAAACACCATAACACCATCGATCTTATTATCTTCAATAAATGATAAAATTTTAGCCCTTTCAAATGTGTAGCCCATCCAGCTATCAAATCCAACTTTATCAGAAGAAGTATCACCGCCATAGTCATTCATAGAAACACTTGAAAATATAATCTTGAATGGAGCTGTGGATAGCTTCAATCCATTTAATAACCACGAAAGCTGCTCTTCGCCAAGCATCGTTTTATTATTATTATCAACTTTATCCATTGGTGTTCTGTACCAACGTGTGTCAAGCACAAAAAAATCTATATCTGCAATTTTAAACTGATAATAGATGCCCTTATTTTCCACCTGAAAAGGATAGATTGGAAAACTTTCTTTAAATACTTTCTTAGTTTCTTCTTTGTAACGATAGGTGCTATCAGAATTATCCTGACCGTAATCATGATCATCCCAAATTGCAACTATTGGTATATTACTGCTTACTGCTTGAAAATGTTCATCAAAATTTCGCACATATTTACCCCGCAAAGCAGCTACTACAGAATTTGGAGGACCTGTATTAATATCTCCGTCACTATCTGCATATATATTATCTCCAAGAAGTGCAACAAATGTTGGTGATAATGTTGATATATAATCAAAAATATTGTGAGGTAAATATTTATCTCTCACACACGCAGAAAAAACAAAGGTGAACTCCCCGGGCTGAGACTGTTGAGGAAATGTTAAGAATGTAAACCATTGCGAACTGCTGCCATCTGCAAACATAACCCGGTATGTGTATTCAGTATTAAAATTTATCTCATTAAGTAACAGGTTTGTTGTTAGATCATCACCAAATGATAAACTTACCCATTCTGTAAATTTAGATACTGAAGAATTAACTTTGTGATACTCAATACGGACATTTTCGGGTGCAGTGCCCTTAACGAGAATGGAACCTGGTTATCTTGAATGATTCCAACTATCGGTGATCTCGCTAATCCATTACTGCCTAATGCAAATATTATGCTTTTACTGAATAGGAGCGAGAGTAAAAGTATCTTTACTAAATATATAATATGTTTAATATTGTTACTATTTAAACACATAATTATTATGATTCAATCCATTTCATAGAGCGTTGTACTGCCTTTTTCCATTTTTCAATTAAAGAGTTTCTCTCGTCATCACCAATCGAAGGTACGTATCTTTTGTTCAGCTTCCAAATATTGTTTATGTCTTCAACAGAATTAAAATCACCGCCACCCAATGCACCTAAG
>JADFGB010000029.1 GCA_022567875.1 Bacteroidota bacterium
TTCCATTAATCTATAAATTGTCGCACGTCCTAATTTTAATTTTTTTGCAGCTTCTACAATATTACCATCTGTAACTTCAAGAGCATGCTTTATTGCATCTTCTTTTAATTTTTCAAAAGGAATTATGTTATCACCTTCAAATAATCCGCCTTCTTGTTCAACATAGCTGGTTTCTTCGTTATTTCTTATATGAACAGGTAAATCCTCAACATCAATCATATCATTTTCAACAATGATTATACATCTTTCAATAGTGTTTTCCATTTCCCGTATATTGCCTGGCCATTCATATTCATAAATATATTTAATTGCACGTTTTGTAAATCCTTTGATGTTTTTTTCTAATTTTTGATTACATTTTTTTAAAAAATATTCAACTAAAACCAGAATATCACTTTTTCTATATCGTAAAGGAGGAATATAAATTGGAAAGGAATTCAATCTATAATAAAGATCCTCTCTAAATCGCTTAGTCTTTACAGCTTCTCTCAAATCTATGTTTGTAGCTGATAAAATTCTTACATTTGTTTTAATAAGTTCAGTTCCACCAACTCTTTCAAATTCTCTTTCCTGAATTACACGTAGTAATTTAGCTTGTAACAGCATTTCTAACTCGCCTACTTCATCAAGAAAAATTGTCCCTTCATTTGCAAGCTCAAATTTACCAAGCTTTCTTTGGTGAGCTCCGGTAAAAGATCCCTTTTCATGCCCAAACAATTCGCTTTCTAGTAACTCACGAGGTATTGATGCACAATTTACAACAATAAACGGTTTGTCTTTTCTATTACCGTTGTAATGAATTGCTTTGGCAATAAGTTCTTTGCCTGTTCCGCTTTCACCGTGAATTAAAACAGTAATGTTGTTATCTAATACCTTTGAAACAAGCTTAAAAACTTCCTGCATTTTTTTATCAGCAGAAATTATATTATCAAAGCTATATTCTTTTTGAACTGATTCTTTTAAATTTTCTAATTCTTTTGTAAGATCATAATTTTTAATAGCATTTTTTACAGCAGGTTCTAACCTTTGTACATCTATTGGTTTAGGAAAATAATCGTAAGCACCGTACCTTAGTGAATCTACTGCTGTTTCAACATTCCCTTGAGCAGAAAGCATAATCACGGGTAATTGTTCATCTTTTGTACGAATCTTTTTTAATACTTCTAGACCACTGATTCCAGGCAACATAATGTCTAATAACAATAAATCAGGTTTTTTCGAATCTAATCTTTCCAATAATGTTTCACCGGAATCGAAAACTTCTGCTTCATAACCCCATTTATCTTTCACCCAATATTTCAATAGTTTAGATATTGCTTTTTCATCATCTACTATAAAAATAACTTTACTCACTGTACTCCTTTTATAGCTGGTTTACTAATAATAATGGTAGTTTAATATTAAATGATGTTCCTTTACTAACATCACTTTGAATAGAAATAAATCCTTTATGTAAATCTACAATTTGTTTTACAAAAACCAAGCCTAAGCCTGCACCTACTGTTTCTGATTCATTCCCTGCTACTCTATAAAATTTTTGGAAAACAAATTTTATATCTTTTTCAGCAATACCTACACCTGTATCAGAAATAATTATTTCAAATTCTTTATAAAGAGTTTGCCCAATTACTGTTATTCGTCCCCCTTTGGGTGTAAATTTAATTGCGTTATTTAACAGCTCAATTAAAATTTGATAAACTTTATCATCATCAATAATTAAAATATTTTCATCATCGGGAAGGTCTATTGTTAATTTAATTTCTTTCTTAATTATATTTGGTTTAATTTCAGTTATTACTTTTTCAATTAGCTTAACAATATCAACTCGCATTTTTTTAAGTTTTATTTCCCCGCTTTCTAATTTTGTAATATTTAATACATCATTGATTAGTCTCGCTAATCTTTTCCCTTCATTCAAAATTATTTTATTAAATTCTTTTCTCATTTCAACAGGCATTTGTATATCGGTATCAATAGTTTCTGAAAAGCCAATAATGGATGCAAGAGGAGTTCTCATTTCGTGTGATATATTTGACATAAATTCGTTTTTTAATCTGTTCAATTCTTCCAGTATTGATTTACGATAAGTTGATCTTTGCCTTTCAATTAAAATTAGTCTGTTTGCCTCGGTAAGTTTTTCATCAAGTTCTAATATTCTATTTTGATCATTAATTGTTTGGGTAATATCTCTGCCAATACCTATTAAATTAATTATATTACCATTTTCTTTAATTGATTTACAATTAAATTCATAAATAACATTATTATTATTTTTAATTAATACTGAGGCTTGAAATGTTACCACTTTATCATTTTTTAATAGTTCATTAATAGATTTAGAAACAGAGGCTGCGCTTGATGAATCTATTAAATCTGTAAAATGTTTGCCAATAAGATTGGTTGTATTATATCCAAGTTTATTAGCTCCGCTATTATTAACTACTTCAAAATATCCGGAAGGATTTAAGATAAATATTAATTCATTAGATACATTTAACAAAATCTCAAACTTATTCTTAAAATTATTTTTCTTAGTAGAATTATTTTTCATTAAAATAATTTAGTGTTTAATAATTAAAATTTCCAATTTTAATTATTTCTTCTTAACAAAAAAAACAAAATTATTACAATAACTATACCCATTAAAATATATATCCACTTCGGTGTTTCCTTCAATTTAAATGGTTTATACTTAACATATATAATTTTACCAGAACCAATCTCATTGGGTCTGAATTTCCAAATTAAAGTTTTACCGTCTTTTTCGGTGGAATTATCGTCATAAATTTTTCCATAAAAAGTGTATTTATATGTAATGCTGTATTTGCTTGAATCTGACACAAGGTTGTCATTTATTGAGGGGATTATTTGTGTGAATATTTTAACACCGGTACCGTCATCAATTAGTGAAAATTTTGAGCTCTGAAAGGTTTTTGAATAATTTAAGGAATCTATACTATTAAATGTTATATTTATTATTGCGTGAGTTGTACCGTCAGTAGAATCTATGTAAACTTTTATCTCTTCTAAATTATAATGTTTTGAAGAGAATTCTTTTTTTAAAAAATCGGTATTATAAAATGTTAAATGTTTCAAATCATCTGAGTTAATATCATAGGCTAAATTACTCCAATAATGAAGATTCATTTTGCCTGAACCATCAGGATAAATGTTAACGTCTTGAATATAATTTAAACATCCCGATAAAAGAATAAGATAAAAAACTGAAAATATTCTAAATAAAATGTTTAGTTCTTTTTTTCTTTTTAGTTTAAAAATATTGCTGATCACGTTTATTAAGGGGTAAATTTGATAGTCCTAAATTATGGATAATTTTACAATTTTTCACTATTTTAGTGTTCATTTAAAAAAGAATTATTATGCCTACTTACGAATATAAATGTAATAAATGCGAGGAAAGGTTTGAGCTGTTTCAAAAAATGAACGACAAACCGATTGAGAACTGTCCACTTTGTAAAGGTAATGTAACCAGATTAATAGGTGCCGGTATAGGCATTATTTTTAAAGGTTCCGGTTTTTATGAAACCGACTACAAACGTAAAGAAACAAAATTTTCATCTACCAACAAAGAACCAAAAAAAGTATCTAAAGTTGATAAAAAAGACACAGCTAAAAAAGAAGTATCTAAAGAATCAAAGAGTGCTACTAATGAATAAAACATTTAAATAAATATTAAAAATCAGCACCAAGAGAAATATAATGTATTGGTGTAGAAAAGCCATCTAAATTATATGCCCAGCCTACATCATATCTTAATAAAAAGTTTAAGAAAAAAACTCTTGCCCCAACTCCGGTACCAATTAATAGATCCTGAGTTACAGTATTTCCGTTTTTATCTTTTGTAAACAATTTCAGACTGCTTGTTTTATTCCAGGTAGCGGCGGCATCTATAAATATAGCTCCTTGCATATTACTGAAAAATAGTGGCAGACCCCCCGTTAACAAATATCTAATTAATGGAAATCTTAATTCCAAATTTAACATTGTATATTTAGAACCTATGCGTTCGGCGTATTGAAATCCACGTAATGGAACACCTGCTGTTAAAAACACAAAATCAGAAGTGGTCTCAATAGGTACTTCTTGAGTAGCAAATTTTCTATTTATCCAATTTTCCGTGCCACCTAAAAAGAATCTTTGTGGATTTGCTCCTCCCGAATATCCACCAGCAAGCCTAACAGCAAAAGAATAATAGCCTACTCCCATTTTAAAATAAGTTCTATAATCACCCGTTACTGAATAAAAGCTTAAACGGCTATCCGAAATTCCTGGGTTTCCAAATAAATCCAATCGATAACGAGAACCATCTATGGGAGCCGTAATTCCCCAAAGTACATTGTCTTTAACTAAACTAATAGTAGGAATAATAAAAGTGGATTTTGAAATTGGTACTGATGGGTTATCCAAATTTTCTTTTGAAACTCCAAAAAAACTTAACCCAGCATCAACTCTGTAAAACTTGTTAATTGGATAGCTTGCAGAAAATACTGCCCCAAAATTCCTAAACCTAAAAAAATCAGTAGTTTGTCCTTGTGCTAAAAATACAAATCTCGCAGTATGAAAGAGTTGAACACCGTAGTTAATTCTATTTGCCAGATAAAAATATGATAAACCGTAATCGCTATTTTTCAAATCAAACTGCAGACTTGTTTGACCAATAAGTCTATGGTTACCAAGTACATCACTAAATGATAAAATGGTTGTACCTGTTAATCCGTAAAGAGTGCTGTAACCAGCATTTGCATAAATTAAATCTGGCGAAAATGTTATTTTATATTTGCGAACTTTATAGTCGCCGTTTTCATCTAAATTATCTACAGGTTTAAATTCGTTTTTAGCTTTTTCCATTTTAATTTTTTCTTCATCACTCTTTGGACCAAATACAAAATTATTATAAGATATATCTATTGAATCACTTATTGTATTTGTTGTATCTGAATATTGCCCAGTAAAGAAATCTATTTTTATAGTTTTTTTTGAATCTACCTTTTTAGTTTCACTTAGTTTTTCTACTTTGATAGTTTTTCTTTCTTTTAAGCTTGCTACGTAAATAGTAGGTTTTAACTTTTTAATTTTTGTCTTAGGAATAAATGGATTATTCATCAAATAAATATTATAAGATGATTGTGCCAGGGAAGAAAAAGTTAGTTTCTGTCCATCTTTTGACATTGAAATTTGAGAAATACCATTTAAAGAATTAGTTATAGGTATTGGTGTAATATCTGCAACAGCTTTAATGGAATCATCCTTTGTAAGCACTATTCTTTTTTTGTAAATATTAGTAATTCCATTAGCATCAGAAACAAATAAAATTTCTTCCCCGTCAGGCCCAGTTAAAGGGTATGATTCTGAAGCATTTGGTGTATCTGTTATTCTTTCAATTTTTAGTGAATTTATTTTTATTGAATAAATATCATCTTTATTATACTTATAATTATAAATTTTAAAATCTTTTGGCATTGGACCAATTTTTAATTTCCCATTCCTATCGGATACAAATAAAATATTTTTACTGTCAGGCGACCAACTTGGATTTTTGTCAGTAAAAACATCATTGGTCAAATTTCTTAATCTTTTAGTACTCAAGTTGTATGTATAAACATCTGATTGTTTACCATTATGTCCTATAAAGGCAATCCTAAATCCATCAGGTGACCACGCAACACTACTAATTCCATCTAATTCAATAGGCAAAGTAATTTTATCACCGGATTCAACATCAATCAAATAAATTACATCAAAGCCAGCACTTTTGGCAGTCATTGCAATTTTTTTCTCATCAGGTGACCAGGTCACTCCTGGAGTTATAACATTTAGTTGTTCAAAGTCAGCAGTTGTATTTCCGTGTATAAGTTTTTTAATAATGTGACCATCAATTGCACTCATTATAAATAGATCAAAATAAAAATCACGATTTGATATAAAAGCAATTTTATCACCTTGTGGGGAAATTGAAGGAATTATATTATAAAAACCGTCATCATTTTCAGGATCAGTTAATCTTTTAGAAAAATCTTCAGGATCTATTCTGAATGATATATCAGGCCAATAAGTTTTCTTTATATGTTTTTTCCAACGTTTATTTAATTCTTTTATTGAAAGACCTAAAGCTGCTTTAAAGCCGGCTTCAACACTGCCTGTACCTTTAACTTTATTTATTAATTCGCCAATTTTTTCTTTGCCGTATTTTTTAGATATATAATAAAAGACAGATTGCCCGCCACGATACGCTAAAAATCCGTTAAGTCGCATAATATCAGGAAGGTTTTCGCTAATTACTATATCTCTTATAAACATATCAGTTTTTATATCCCAGCCCAGAGCTTGATATTCAGCCATCCCTTCATTAAACCACAAAGGCAATACAATGGAAATTCTGTTGGCTATAATATTTTGAATAGACCCGCCATAAAACATATCATTCAAAACAGCATGACTGAGTTCATGATGAATAAGATGTCTAAAATCTTTATACGAACCCATAAATTGAATAACAACACGATTTTTAAATAACTCTGTAAACCCCTGGATACCTTCACTTAAATATTGGTCTGTTGTGTTAGTTTCCTGAAAATCATTTGTTGAATTATAAACAATAATTGAAATCCTATTATTGATTTTGTAATTGTAGCTATTTTGTAAAGAAGTTAAAGCTTGTTCGGCTGCTTTAGTAGTAAACTCAGCAATCTCTTTACCCTTTTGTGAAAAATATATATCAAAATGTTTTGTTTGAACATAATACCAGGTAAAGCCTTTATACTGAACTTTATTTTTTCCGAATTGCCCAAATAAAATAGAATTTGTAAATATTACAAATAAAAATATTTTAAAAATACACTTTATCATAAATCACTCCACGGATTTTTAGATAATTATAAAATCAATTTCTGCTTTTTTAATATCAGCTCTTATTAATTTAACCCTTATTTTATCTCCTAACCTATATCTTTTGTTAGTTCTTTCTCCAATTACTGAATAACTATTTTCATCATATAAATAATAGTCATTTTTTATATCTCTCAGTCTTACTAATCCTTCTGCTAAATTATCAATTAATTTAATAAATAAACCAAAATAAACTATACCGGATACTATTCCATCAAACTCATCGCCTATGTGGTTACTTAAGAATTCAACTAACTTTAACTTAGTAGAATATCTTTCAGCTTCTACAGCATCTCTTTCGGTGTTGGAAATATGTTCGCATAAGTTATTTAAGTACTTTCTATCCTTATATAATGTTTCATCTTTAGCTGTATAATTATATAGTAACCTATGGACTTCTAAATCTGCATATCTTCTAATGGGCGATGTAAAATGTGTATAATATTTAAAACCTAACCCATAATGACCAATATTTTTTGTTGAATATACAGCCTTTGCCATTGAACGAATTGCAAGTTCGTTTATTAATGCCTGTTCATCCGTTCCTTTAGCTTCTGAAATCAATTTTTGAAATTTATTTACTTTTGTTTCTGAATTAGCAGAAAAATTATATCCTAATTTTTTTACAAAATTTGCAAATCCTTTTACTTTATCTTTGTCAGGTAAATCATGCACTCTGTAAATAAATTCTTTAACATTAGTTTTTCTCTTTTTTGTTATACTTTCTGCAACTAACTTATTTGCAAGAAGCATAAATTCTTCTACTAAAGAATTACTTTGCATAACACTTTTCAATACAACATTTATTGGTTTAGCTTCTTTATTAAGTTCAATTTTTACCTCCTGAGTAAAAAACTCAATACTACCTTCTTTGAGTCTTTTTTTGCGTAATTTTACAGCAAGATAGTTTAATTTTAGTAATTCTTTACAGTATTCTCCGGTTTTACTATCAATTATTTCTTGTACTTCTTCATAGGTAAAACGTCTCTTACTATTTATAACACATTTTTTTGCATTAAAGTTTAATATTTTTCCATTTTTTGTAATTCTTATTAAAACAGAAAAAGTTAATCTGTCTTCATTTGGTTTTAAAGAGCAAATATTGTTTGAAATTTCTTCAGGAAGCATAGGTATAACCTTGCCCACTAAATATACACTATTACCTCGTTTTATTGCTTCTTTTTCAAGTTCACTATTTGGTTTTATATAGTGAGAAACATCAGCAATATGTATACCTACTAAATAATTACCATCTTCATCTTCTTCTAAAGACAAAGCATCATCAAAATCTTTTGCATCATAAGGATCAATTGTAAATACGGTTTTGTCTCTGTAATCTAATCTTCTCTTAATTTCTTCTTCTGATATGGAATATTCTACATTCTTTAATTCCTTTAATATTTTACTACTAAATTTATAAGGTAGATTAAACCTTTCTGCAATTGAAATAAAATTATTATTATCAGTTTTTTCTTTTTTAAAACATACAACATTACCTTCAGGATTCATTTTATGTTTATCCCATTTAATATTTTTAACAATAACTTTATCATTAATATTTATATCATTTTTTATTTTACCATTTACTTCAATTTGTTTATGTATTTTCTCATCTATTGGTTGAACATAAATTCTCTTTCCTTCCTTTTTTAAGTAACCTTCAATTTGTTTTCTACCTCTTTTTACAATTTCAATTATTTTCCCTTCAGCACTTTTACCGTTTCCACCTATAATTTCAATCTTGACAGTATCACCATCTAATGCATTGGATAAATTTTTACTTGAAATGTATATGTCTTTTGCCTTAGTATTATTTATAACAACAAAACCGTAACCGGATTTATTTACTTGAAGGATACCCCTAACAGAAATGGGGTTCGATTCAAGATTTAGTATATATCTTTTTCCAATTTTTTTTATAAATTTCTCTTTCTCTAAATTATAGAGTACTGCTTTTAAGGCACTATAC
>JADFGB010000320.1 GCA_022567875.1 Bacteroidota bacterium
GAATTGTTCAATTATTTTTAACGGGCTTGATGATGATGGAAATCCCTTGCGAATAGGTATTTATATTGTTTATCTTGAGGCATTAAATCAAAACTCGGGAACAGTCGAAGCAATGAAAGCTGCACTTGTTGTGGCGAGAAAGTTTAATTAAATTCTTAAGAGGTAATTATGAGCAAAACTATAGACCAGTGGTTTTTAGAATACGCCGAAAGTCATCGTAGTAAAACAAACAAAAGGATACATTTTATTTGTGTCCCCGCTATTTTTTTTAGTATTATCGGTTTGCTTTCTTTAGTACCTATTATATCATTAACTCCTGATATAAATTCCGATTATAGTTTTTTTATTAACCTGGCATCTCTTGTAATAATTTTAATCTTTATTTTTTACATACGTTTGTCGTTTTCAATTGCAATTGGAATGCTGTTTGTTTCGATAATTTCTCTTTGGCTAAACTTTCTTATTTATTCTTCCGGTATAATCCCACTTTGGCTTTTTTCAGTAATAATATTCGTTTTAGCATGGATTGGACAATTTTACGGACACAATGTGGAAGGAAAGAAACCATCATTTTTTAAAGACTTGCAATTTCTATTGATTGGTCCTGCCTGGATTTTAAGTTTTGTTTATAAAAGATTAGAAATTAAATATTAAACCCGATAGTAGAGACGTAATATATTACGTCTCTACATTTCAATTGATTTAGATTCAATTTTATAATAAATTCAACACCAATTGTAAACGATTCTCTTAATAATTCTTTTATAAAAACATTTAAGGAAATTTATGAAAAAGTATTCTCTCATTATTTTATTATGTACATTTTTTATTTCTTCATTAACAATTGCACAATCAAATCTTAAAATCGAATACATACTTTCAATGAGTCAGCCGCACACTCATTACTTTGAAGTGGAAATAAATGTAAACGGATATGATAAAAATGTAATTGACTTTGTGATGCCGGTTTGGGCTCCAGGCTCTTATTTAATAAGAGAGTTTTCTAAAAATGTGGATTTCTTTCAAGCTTATGATGGCAAAAGCAAACCGTTACTATTTGAAAAAACTAATAAATACACATGGAAGGTTTATTTAAATAAATCAAAATCTGTTAGTGTTAAATATAAAGTTTACGCATTTGAATTATCCGTAAGAACCAGTTTTATTGATGCATCACACGGTTACATAAATGGCTCCAGTATATTTATGTACTTAAAAGGGATGAAAGATTCTCCTTCAACATTAAAAATAATTCCATTTAAAGATTGGAAAAAAGTAAGCACAGGTTTAACTCCGATTGAAGGAAATAACCGGGAATATTCTGTACCGAATTACGATATTTTAGCAGACTCCCCGATTGAAATCGGTAACCAGACAGTTTATCAATTTACGGCAGCAGGCATTCCCCACAATATTGTAATGTACGGTAAGGGAAATTACAATATCGACTCGCTCAAAATACAGATGGCAAAAATTGTGGAAACATCGACAAATATTTTTGGTGAAAATCCCAATAAAGAGTATACTTTTATTGTTCACAATTTAGGCAAAAAACGGGGTGGACTGGAGCATCTAAATTCGACAACGCTCCAATTCAGAAGATGGTCATACGATACGGAAAATAGGTCAAAAAGCTTTTTGGGTTTGGTTGCCCACGAGTATTTTCATTTGTGGAATGTGAAAAGAATCAGACCTTTTCAGTTAGGACCTTTTGATTACCAAAATGAAAATTACACAAAATTGTTATGGGAGATGGAGGGTTTAACAACATATTATTCGGGACAAATACTTTTACGCGCCGGATTTTATACACCGAGTGAATATTTAAAAAATATTTCGAGATCAATTTCTTCTTTAGAAAACAGACCAGGTAACAAAGTACAATCTGCTGTAATGTCAAGTTTTAATACTTGGATTAAATTTTACCGAAGCAATGAAAATAGTTATAATACTGAAATTTCATATTATTCAAAGGGATCAATTTTAGGTTTGGTTTTAGACCTCGAAATTATAAATGCAACAAACGGGGGGAAAAGTTACGATGATGTTCTTCGCCTTCTTTATAACAAATATTATAAAAAATTAAAGCGTGGTTTTACCGAAAGTGAATATAAAATTGCAGTTGAAGAAATTGCGGATAAAAATCTTGATGACTTTTTCAGCAGTTACGTTGACGGAATAAAAGAAATTAACTATAACAAATATTTAGGATATGCAGGTTTGCTATTAATTGATAAAGGAAAATCATCAAAAAAGAAAAACCTTGGCTTACAAACTAAATACAACGAGAATAAACTAATTGTTACCAGAGTTATTTTAGGAACACCTGCATACGATAAAGGTATAAACGTGAAAGATGAAATTATAGCCGTTAACAATTACAGAGTCGACAAAAAATTACTTGATACTTTAATAAAAGAATCTCCCATAGGATCAATTTTAAATTTTCTCCTTTCACGGGATGGAAAACTTTTAAATATTAAAGTTGAAATATTGAACAATCCAGTGAAAAAATTTGTTATTGAAGAAGTAGATGAACACACTGATAAACAGGTTTTAGTCTATAATAAATGG
>JADFGB010000321.1 GCA_022567875.1 Bacteroidota bacterium
ATAGCCGTCACCCGTTGAAATTAATTTTTCTATCCTTTCGAAAAGAGTTTTACATTTTATTTCCTCGGTAAGAAATGGATTCGGTTTCACGTTCCATAAATCAACAGTTACCCCGATTGCTTTTCCTCCCGCTGACACGGCACCCTTTGAAACTGCATTCATTATTCCCCCGAATCCCCCGCTGCAAACATTAAAATTATTTTTAGTTAGTTCTCTGCCCAAAGTTTCTGCAAAAATAAATTGTTCTTCTCCTTCAATAGGCAATGATGATCCGAAAACAGTAATAGTTTTTTTCATTTATTAAAAAAATTATTCATAAAAATTTCTGTCCCATTTATGTGCTTTTAATCTTTCAATTAAATCATTTGATAATGGTCCTTTTTTAATTATTTCTATATTTGAAAGTAGATGATTTTTCGTTCTCATTCCGGGTATTACAGATGTAACTTCATCAAAGCTAATTATAAAACGCAAAGCGGCTTCCACCATAGAATCGGTTTCTTCTTTCACTACTTCCCATATTTTGTCAACCCTTTCTTTAACTTGTTTTTTTCTGTCGTCTTTAAAATAACGTGCTCTAAAATCATCCGTTGGAAATTGTGTGCTTTCATTAATATTACCCGTAAGCCCTCCTTCATCCAACGGTACACGAGCAAGTATGCTTATGTTGTTTTCTTTGCAGAAAGTAAATAATTTATCTGCCGGTTTTTGATCTACAATGTTTCAGATTACCTGGAAGCTGTCAATCAAACCTGTTTTGCCTGCTATTATACCGTTTTCAGGTTGATGATCATTTATTGATATTCCAAAGAATCTTACCTTTCCATCTTTTTTTAGTTGATATACAGCTTCTTTCCATTCGTCATTATCAGTCCATTTATCATTCCAAACGTGAAATTGCTGCAGGTCAATATAATCTCTCTTTAAATTTCTAAGACTTTTTTCTGTACATTCAATAATATGTTCTTTGGGAAAAGATTCTTCAAGTGTCGATTCGTCTTTTGCAGGCCATTCATATTTTTTAGAAGGAATTTTTGAAGTTATAAATAAACTCTGTCCGGATTCCTTTTCCACTTCACCGACTAATTTCTCGCTGTGCCCTTCTCCGTAAACAAGAGCTGAATCAAATAAATTTATTCCTTTGTCAATTGCAGAGTGTAAAGCTCTTTTAGATTCATTATCATCAGCCCCTATCCAAAATGCTTTACCTATTCCCCAGCAGCCATATCCTAAATTTGAAACTTCCGTTTCAGATTTTGAGAATGTTTTCTTTAACATTTTAATACCTCAAATAATTAATTTCAATTTTTTATAAATTGACTTAAAGAATAACATCAATTAAATTTAATAAATACAAATTTTATTTTAAAGATAAATAAAAATTATCGTTATGGCAGAAAAATCAAAATTATGGTATTTAGAAAATTTTAATCTTTTCAAAGGATTAAACTCTGAAAAATTAGAATCCCTGGGAAAAATTTCAAAGATGAAAGACTTTGAAAAAAACCAACCTATTTATTTTGCACATGAACCGTCAAGTTCAATTTTCTTTTTAAAAAAAGGTCGTGTAAAATTAACAAGAACCTCAAATGATGGAAAAGAAATGATTCTTGGTCTTGTTAACCCTGGAGAAGTGTTTGGCGAAATGTCATTTTTAGATGAAGGAGAAAGAACCGATTTTGCTATTGCAATGGAACCTTCTTTAATATGTACAATAAACAAAGAGGAATTTAAAAAATTTGTTTCTGAAAATAACGAGTTAAACCTACGCATTACAAAGCTTATTGGTCTAAGAATTAAAAAATATACTGAGAGAATTGAAGAGCTTGTTTTTAAAGATGCTTCACAAAGAATAATTTCTTTCCTAATAAGATTAGCCGATGACAACGGAAAACAGCTTGGCAGCGATATTTTTGTAAAACCATTTTTAAAACATCAGGATATTGCAGATTTAACCGCGTGTTCAAGGCAAACTGTAAATTCCGTTTTAACAGACTTAAGGGAGAAAAAAATCATTCATTTTGACAGAAGAAAATTAATTATTCACGATAAAGAAACACTCTTAAAATATATTGGTTAAAATTTTCAACTGTCAATAAAACGACAATCTTTTTACCATCCGAAAATTATATTTGCAGTGATATAATTATGACACTTACACTTTTCATAACAGATAATTGCCAGGCTTGTGCCAGGGTTCAAAAACAAGTTACTGATATTACTAAAAAAAGTAATAATCTTACACTTCAAATTGAAAATATAAAAGACTGTCCGGACAATAATATTTTAATTGTTCCGGCTCTTTATATTGAAGATGAACTCTATGCTTACGGCGATATAAATGAACAGAGATTATTGAAAAGAATAAAAACAAAAGAAATTAAATCAGAACTTATTTCAAAAACGAAATAACTTATTTAATTAAAATGAATTGGATTATTTTTCCCACCTTAGTATTAACCTTCTAAAATTCAGATTATTAAATACGACAAAGTTTTTAATGAAAATAACTTATGTTTATATTTTAAAATTCTATTAAAATAATCTTTATTGATGGAACACTTCGACATA
>JADFGB010000322.1 GCA_022567875.1 Bacteroidota bacterium
TTAATAATCCTTCTCCCATTTTTGTCAATTTAGAATAAGTTTGTCTTTTATCCTGCAAACCGGACATCGTTTCGATCAAGTTTAATTCTTTCAATTTATTTAATATTTGAATAACAGCAGGATGAGTGATCTGTAAGTAGTCGGCAAGTTTCTGTACGGTGCTTTTCTCAAATTTTTGAAGAAAATAAAGAATGGGAAATAGTTTAGGATCAAAGCTTGAATCTCTGTTTTTGCAAACCTCTGTAATATCTCTTTGAATGGCTTCACCTAATTTTTTTAATGAATTGCCAAAAGAAAATAATTTTAATTCAGTGAATGTTTCGTTTATCATAATTAAACTCAATAATAGGTAAATATAAACGTAAGTACTAACATAATATTATACATTTTATTAATTAAAAACAAATAATATAATTTACGTTAAGTATCTAATTCTGATAAAAGTTTTAGCAGATCAAAGGTTTTGGTTTTGAAAACAATATTTCCTTTTTCATCACGTGGCCAATCGTATTCCGGTCGGTCAACATAAAGTTCAACGCCATTTCCGTCCGGATCAGAAATATAAATTGATTCAGAAATACCACTGTCTGTTGCGCCTTGAACCGGGTATTTTTGTTCCCAAATTTTTTTAAATGCTTTGGCTAATTCTTTACGGTTTGGATATAAAATTGCAAAATGGTACAACCCAATTTGACTTGAGTGCTTTGGTTTTGCATTTTCGGTATCCCAAGTATTAAGGGCAATATGGTGATGATATTCGTTTGAAGAAAGAAAAACTGCTGAATCTCCGTACCAGGTTTTTATTTTAAAACCTAATAAATCACGATAAAATTTTATTGATCGATTTAAATTTTTAACTGTTAAGTGTACGTGACCAATAGCAGCATCAGGTGAAATTTTATAATTCATAAAAGAGATATATATTTTAACAAAATATTCATTCTTGTCAATAAATTAATTTTGTAAAAATGCTGTTGTTTCAATTTCAACAAGCAATTCAGGTAAAACCAATGCTTTAACTTCAATCATAGAAGTTGCAGGTTTTATTTTTTTAAATGATTCGGCATGCGCACGTCCGACTTCTTTTAGCATACTAATATCGATAACATATTTTCTTGTTCTTATTACATCGGTAAGTTTAACACCGGCTTCATTTAAAGCGATTTCAATTTTTTTATAATAAATTTAGTTTATTCATATACATCATTTACACCAATAATCTTATCTCCGTCAACAGATGCAGTTCCGGAAACTTCAATTAAATTACCGATTTTAACAGCTCTTGAATAACCGAACATATCTTCCCATTTGGTATTAGAAGAAATGTTTTGCCTATTGATTGACAATTAGTTCCCTTGAAATATAAAATTAGTCAATGTTATGTAAATCAATTAAATCAAAATATGTATAACCCTGTGGTGAAGTAAAATTAGAACCACCAAGCAATATTTGAATATCTTCATTTGAAGAAGCATTTAGTTCAAAATCAATAGTATATTTTGTCCAATTATTTTCTGTTATAAATTGTTTTTTTAAGAGTGTTTTAGTGTTGCCGTTCAATTTGTAAATAGCAAGACTTCCAGGGTCTTCAGTTGATTTGGACCAAAAAGTTAAATGATAATTATGTATACCTGTTAATGCTTTTATATTTTTACTAACAAATGCGCCTAAACTTCTTGCTTTAAGATATATTGAAAAATTCCCGCCTCCTGGGGGGACGCGGATTGAAAATTTAACAATTGGTGGTCCTGGACTTATCCATTCACCAATAAATGCATTACCGTTTGATTCAAATGAAGAAGAAAACAATCTACTAGGTTCATTTTCAATATCAGGTGCGACAGGTTCTATGTTTTGAGTACAGCCGCTAAGCATAACTACAAAAAATGAAATAATAATTAATTTTGTTTTCATAAGAGCCTCCTTCTATATGCCATCTTAAACAGAACAATCATTTATCAATATTTTGCAATTAATGATACAGTATTATTTAATTGATATATATTTTAATTAAACACATATTTTTAATTACTAAACATAAAATAAATAAATAAAAAAACAACAGGAATTGTAACAATTCTTTAATTGATTTCGTCTATTATATATACACAATGCTTAAGCAGATTAAATATAATTCGTTAATAAGTCAACTAAAAAATAAAATATTTAATTATGCTTTGTATATGGTTAATGACAGAATGGATGCCGAAGATATTACTCAGGATGTATTTATAAAATTGTGGAATAATTTTGAGAAAATAAATCTTATAAAAGCAAAACCCTGGCTTCTTAAAACAACCCATAATTTGTGTATAGATTATTTAAGAAAAAGGAAAAACAAAATGAATACATCAGAGGGAATTGAAGAGAATACTATTTCTATTGACAACAATTTTTTAAATGATCCGGAAATTAGTTACAGAAGAAATATGATGAAAAAAAGAATTAATAATTCAATAAAAGAATTACCTAACAAATTAAAGAGTGTATTTGTCTTATATGAAATTGAGGGCTTCAAATATAGAGAAATCAGTGAGACTCTGAATATCCCTATAAATAGCATT
>JADFGB010000323.1 GCA_022567875.1 Bacteroidota bacterium
AGAAAAATTACCAAATTTTAACGAAAGAAAAGGTCCGTTATTATTTATTATAATGGACGGTGTAGGTATTGGAAAAGAATACGAAGGCAATGCAGTTTACAAAGCCCAAACACCTATATTGGATAAACTTTTCGCATCAAAATTTTATACACAATTAAAAGCTCATGGAACTGCTGTTGGTTTGCCCACTGATGAAGATATGGGTAACAGCGAAGTTGGGCACAACGCAATAGGTGCAGGAAGAATATTTACTCAAGGTGCTAAACTTGTAAACAAGGCTTTCGATTCAGGAGACATTTTTAAATCTGATATTTGGGTAAACATTACACAAAAAGGTAAAAACGGAGGGACGATTCATTTCATTGGTTTATTATCCGATGGTATAGTACACTCACACATAAAACATTTGTTTGCATTGATTGACAGGTGTGAAAAAGAAAATATTGAAAAAGTAAGAGTCCATATTTTGCTTGACGGCAGAGATGTTGGAGGAAGAACAGCTCTGAATTATGTACTTCCTTTAGAAGAAAAACTTAGCAACATAAACAGAAAAAATAATTACGATTATAAAATTGCATCTGGTGGCGGAAGAATGATCGTTACTATGGACAGATACAACGCCGATTGGTCCATTGTTGAAAAAGGCTGGAATGCTCACGTTAGAGGAATAGGCAGAAAATTCAAAATAGCATCAGAAGCGATAAATACATTTTATAACGAAGACGAAAATATCATTGATCAATATTTAGATTCCTTTGTTATTGAAGATGATAAAGAACAGCCCGTAGGAAAAATTAAAGACGGAGACAGCGTTGTGTTCTTTAATTTCCGTGGGGATAGAGCTATTGAAATTTCAAAAGCGTTTGAAGACGACGATTTTAATTATTTTGACAGAGCTGAAAGACCTGAAATTTACTACGCCGGAATGATGCAATATGACGGTGATACTTTGTTACCAAAAAACTTTCTAGTGCAGCCTCCCAAGATTGACAGAACAATCAGCGCCTATCTTTGTGCCGAGGGTGTAACATCTTTTGCAATTTCAGAAACGCAGAAGTTCGGTCACGTAACATATTTTTGGAACGGCAACCGTTCGGGTTATATAAACGAAAAATTGGAAAAATATATTGAAGTAACTTCCGATAAAATTGAATTTGACAAAGCACCTAAGATGAAAGCAGAAGAAATAAAGGACAAAACAATAGAGCTGCTTCGTTCAGGAAAATATAAATTCGGAAGAATAAATTTTCCGAACGGGGATATGGTGGGGCATACAGGTAATTTGGAAGCCGCCGTTATAGCAATAGAAACTGTTGATAAATGTGTCGGCGAACTATTGGATGTAATAAAAGAATTAAATGGTATTGCCGTAGTTACAGCCGATCACGGTAACTCCGATGAAATGTTTGTTATAAAAAACGGAGAAAAAATAATTAAGACTTGTCATTCTCTAAATCCTGTTCCCTTTATAATTTATGATCCCAATTACAACGGTGAATATATTTTAAAAAATATTGACAATCCCGGACTTACAAACATTACCGGCACTCTTTTAAACTTACTCGGTTATAAAAATGTGGATGATTATGATGAGTCTTTGATAACATTTTAATTGATAGAATAAATAACAGACATAAAAAAATATTAAACTTTTAAAACCAAAGTAATATTATTCTTTAATAACTTTTATTAACTTTCGCATCTGTCAACTGACAGGTTGAATCTACCTTACGCAAAATTACTAAATAGTTTGGTTGTTAAGAATAATTTAATTATTTTTATTTATATATCTTTTCTTATTAGATAATCCAGCTAAGTATAAATAAATAATCTTTAGAAATTTCTGTATTACATTCAATAGGTGTGTGAATGGCAAGAGCATCAAATTTATAATCTTTAATTTGTTTAAGTAATTCTACTCCTCCACGAACAATTCCACCAGCAGTACCATCATCTCTCTTTTTATACTCCATTGTAAACGGATGTTCAAGTTCAAGTATTTCAATGTCAGCTCCAATAGTAGCTCTTGCAGCTGAGACAGCATTAATAGTTTCATTCATGACAGGAGCGTTGACAACTACTAATATCCTGTTAGAAAAAACTTTTTGAAGTCCTAATGTGCCTTGTAAGAACCTGTCGAGCTGACTTCCCTCAACATAGAGCATATTTTCTGTCATCTCATTGATATCACTTGCATTTACTACATTGGGATGAATGATTAAATTATCACATACTGATGCTATAAGTTTGGCTGCTGGATTTGCATCACCCGCATGACCACCTATTTCAGCTCCTAATCCTGTTGGAATAATAAAGACCCCATTAAAATCCATTAATAATCTCCTCTTGTTATAACATGTTTTGCAACTATACTACCCTCAAAATAATGCCGTATAAAGACAGAAACAACGTGTTCATCAAAGTCATCACATGAAAAAACATTCATATAAAGAGTCTTTAAGTCATCAAGTGCATGTATAATTAAACTTGATGTCATAATGAATTGAACTGCCGATGTTCCTTTTAAATGAGGAGGTGCATTTTTCTTTAAAGA
>JADFGB010000324.1 GCA_022567875.1 Bacteroidota bacterium
TAGAGTTGATATTAAAAGAGATTAATTACTTGGAAATACTGCTGGAAATATTATACCTTTTGAAATTACCGAGGGAAAATTACTTGGCAAAAATTATTTTTGGAATGTAAGCTTTGAATATAAACTTGCTACTAACCTTCAAACAAGTTTAAGTTATGAAGGCAGATTACGAGCAGGTGATAGAGCAGTCCATACTGTCCGTGCTGAATTTAGAGCATTCTTTTAACTTGATAAATTAAAAAATGATAATTCTATGATTTATAAATCTACATTAATAGAAGTGCATGTGTTTAGAATAAAAAAATCTAAAATGGAATATCTTATTTTAAAAAGAGCTGAGGGAGAAAAATATCCTGGCATTTGGCAAATGGTAACAGGTAAAATTAAATATGGAGAAAAAGCACACGAAACTGCTTTAAGAGAAATGGAAGAAGAAACAAAATTAAAAATAGAAAAGCTTTGGGTTATTCCCAATGTTAATACATTTTATTCTTCTGAAGAAGATGTAATTTACAATGTGCCTGTATTTGCAGCACAAGTAAACAGTAAATCAGATGTTAAATTAAGCAGCGAACATAGTGACTATAAATGGGTAGAACCTTTTGAAGCCGAAGAATCATTTGCCTGGGAAGGACAAAAAAAATCTTTAAGAATTTTAACAGATTATTATTTTAATAAAAAAAAATATTTAGATATTTTAGAAATTACTTTTTAACAGCTTATTAATTATTTTATCATTTTGGATTATTAAAAATATGGAGAAATATTTTGGGATTATTAGTTGTAGGTTCACTCGGTTTAGATGATGTAACTACACCATTTTATAAAAATGAAAATGCCTTAGGAGGTGCTGCAACTTATATTTCAATGGCAGCAAGTTATTTTACAGCACCCATTTACTTAGTAGGTGTAGTAGGTGAAGACTTTCCTAAAGAATATATAGATTTACTTGAGAAGAAGCACATTGATTTGGAAGGACTCCAGATTATTGAGGGCGGAAAAACATTTCGTTGGGCTGGAAAGTATCATTATGACTTAAATATAAGAGATACCCTTCTGACCGAACTTAATGTTTTTGAAAATTTTAATCCGGTTGTTCCTGAAAAATATAAGAAATCAAGTTATGTCTGCTTGGGCAATATAGATCCGGTACTTCAAATGAAAGTACTCGTTCAGATGAATGACCCCAAATGCGTAGTTTGTGATACAATGGATTACTGGATTGAAGGGCAAAAGGATGAATTGTTAGAGTTGTTAAAAAAAGTAAATATTTTGATAATAAATGATTCGGAAACAAGACTGTTGGCAAATGAACCCAATTTGATTAAAGCAGCTAAACATATTTTAGACTTTGGTCCTGAAATAATCATTATCAAAAAAGGTGAACACGGTGCTTTATTAATTTCAAGAGATACAATATTCTCGGCGCCAGCATATCCGTTGGAATCCATTTATGATCCAACAGGAGCCGGTGATACTTTTGCAGGCGGATTTATTGGTTACCTGCACAAAACTCACGACTTAAGCATAGAGAATATCAAACGTGCAGTAATCTATGGCAGTACAATGGCATCGTTCTGTGTTGAACAATTCAGCACAAAAGGTTTGGAAGATATTGATTTCTTAAGAGTAAACGACAGGTTTAGAGAATTCTTAAATTTATCAAAATGTAATGAACTCTAAAGATTATTTTTCGTTAAAATTTGAACATGATAAGTTAATATTTTTAGACCAGACGAAACTTCCGATTGAAGAAATTTACTATACTACATCAAATTATAAAAGAGTTGCAGAAGCTATTGAAAGGCTTGAAATTAGAGGTGCTCCCTTAATTGGAATTGCTGCAGCTTATGCACTCGCTCTATCAATGAAAAATGCAAATAAAGAATCAATCAATGATACTTTTAATTCAGCATTTGAAAGATTAAAAAACACGAGACCTACTGCTGTAAATTTATTCTTCGCATTAAACGAATTAAAAAAAGTTTTTATCAATTCAGATATTTCTAATGATATTTATAATTTACTTTTAAATAAAGCAAAAGACATACACATTGATGATATTAAGAAATGTGAATTAATTGCGGAAAAGGGCTTAAAAATATTCAATAAAAAATCTACAATCAAAAATAGAAAATCATAAATCCGAAAGGGGGAAATAGCATGGATGCTAAAGAATTAAAGAAAAGAACAAAAGAATTTGCTCATAGAAGTGTTAAACTTGCCATAACGTTACCTAAAACAGAATTGGGAACTCATATAAGAAAACAACTAATAAGATGTGCTACCTCTGTCGCAGCAAACTATCGTGCGACTCTTTTAGCTCAAACAAAGGCTGCTTTTTACTAAAACCGGTTTGGTTTTTGGCTTTTCAAAAAACCAAATCTTGGTTGCAGTTATCCCCGGACAAAAGGCGCCGAGGACTTTACTCATCTCAAAATTGTTTTTGGATTTTCTCCGAAAACAATTTTGAGATGAGTATATATCAAAAATAAGTATCGTAATTGAAGAATCAGATGAATCTGAATTCTGGTTGGAATTCGTTATAG
>JADFGB010000325.1 GCA_022567875.1 Bacteroidota bacterium
GCTTTCCATAATTTCTTTAAATTCAGTTTCCCAATCAAAAACATTTATTTTTAGTTTTTCTTCTTCATCCAAAAAATTCATTTCCATCTGGTCGTAAAAGTCGGGACCGATAAGCGAGTTGCCGCATTTAATATTATTTGCAAGGTCAGGCAAGGCACGTTCACGGAACATTTTAAACTGGTTTTGCAATGTTTCTTCACTTTCGCCTTCAAGTACTTTTAACAGAAGAGAAAGTTTAGTTACTTCAACAGCTTGTGAGTCAATATCAACTCCGTAAATATTATTAAGCAGAATACGCTTTCGTTCTGTAGTTGTAAGCAGGTATTCGTTTTTGCGTATTTGGTAAATGGGAGGTTTTTTCTTTTTAAGTAAATCTCTGATTAGCTCAGCATTTTCTGTGTAGTATTTCAAATGCCAGTCTAATAAATACTGGTAAGCGCCGAGTAGAAATGAACCGGAACCACAGGCAGGGTCAAGTATTGAAATATTTGCAACCTGTTTTGGTGTTTTCTTTTCTAAAATCTTTCCGACTGTGTTTTTAACAATGTATTCAACAATATAAGTGGGTGTGTAATAAACTCCACCTGCTTTTTTAACTTCTGGCTTGTCTTCAACAACGGCATAGTGTGCAGGTGTTAACCTGATTACCTTGCCCAAAAACGGTTAGTATAAGGGTCCCAAAATATCTGCCGGAAGCACAGAAAACTCGTATGAACTTTCGGGGTAATATAGTTTTTTAATAATATCTTTTAGTGTTTTGTCGTCAATTTGCAGTATGGGTGTTATTTCATCGGGGGGATCGTTTCTGTCTTTTTCTTTTTCAAAATGGAATAAACCCGAATTATATTTTTCATCGGCGCGTGTAAATATTTGTTTTAATCTTTCATAAACATTATTGCCGTTAAGCAGGTTCATTAACTGTCCGTAGTTTTCAATTCCCCTGTCTTCGCATATTCTTAAAAAGATGATCCTGTCAATTGTTTTTTGAACCGAGTAATTAAGTTCACGAATAGAAAGTTTTGAATTACGCAGAGCTATATTGCGTGCAAGAATATTTCGCCACTCTTCCATTTCTTTTAAGAAGGCTTCGTCAACATTGGCGGTGCCTCTTTTCTTTTTATTTGATTCGGCATATTTATCGAATGAGCCTTTAAGTATGGCTTCCTTTGAAAATATATTTACAAGTTCGTCCCATTTATCAATATAATCTTCGTATGTTAAAAACATAACTCTTGCTGTGGAAGCTTTATCGTTTTTCTTCGGAGTTACACGGCAGTCGTAAACTGCAAACTCTTCAAAGTCAGTGAGAATACACAAAGATAGTTTTGCAGACCAACCGTATCTTCTAAGCTGGTAAGCAGGATGAATATCGTCCTTTAAGTTTACGCTTGGTTTCTTTGCTTCTACAAAAAACTTTCTTTTGCCTCCTATACGGAAACAGTAATCCGGGTTCTTGGTTGTATCGGTTGTCTTTTGAGAGTATTCGTGAATTACATCTTTGTATGCTTCGGCGTAACCGTTTTTATTAAACACATCCCATCCGAGTGCATCAAAGAAGGGATCAATAAATTCTCTTCGTACTTGTGTTTCGTTGTAATTACCGGATTTGAGAGATTCGATATTGTTCCGGAATGTTTCGACTAACCTTATTACTTCTTGTGGTGCTGACATAAAACAAATTATTTAAATAAATGTAAAATGTGTAAATCATAATAAAAATAAGGTAAAATGAGGAAAGGTGCTAAAATAATTTATTTTTTTTAATTTGGGTAGTTAATTGCCACGACCTTTCCGCCTTGGCTCGACCAAGTCGAGACAGGTAGGTAGTGGGCTTAAAGGGAAATCTTTAAAAGGGCTTTAGCCACATAAAAAATATTCCATTTATTAGAATTTTGTTTAATCAATAAATGCGGCTGAAGCCGAATGTTTTTTGTAATTTTTATCCACTGAAGGGCGTGGCAATGGCTTGGCTTTATTTTAAAAAGTTAGCCAAAGGATCCCTTTGGATAGCTATATTCTTATAATATTTTTTAAATTAAAGCTCATTAATAAATACAACTAAAGTCGAATTTATTTGGTGGGCAGGATTTTATTGCCACGGCATTTATGCCGTGGATATAAAGATGAAATATAGCAAGGGGTTTAGCCCAATAAATCATTCCGTAAAGTCCCATTAAAATAAAATGCGGCTAAAGCCGTATATTTTTTATTATTTTTCTACCCACGACGTAAACGTCGTGGCAATAGGTTAGTTTTTTTAATTTTATATTATTATTGGTCTTTACCAAAAGGTAGGGAGCTTGAAACGCTGAGCCGGTCAATCAGCGTTTATTTATTTTATGTTTCCCTCCACAATTTTTATTTCTTCTTCTGTAAAACAGTTGATATATAAAATGTTTATTGAGTTTGTTCTAAATGAGGGATACCCAAAGGAGTATTTTTATAATCAATACCCAAATATTTAAGTATTAACCTTTCACATAAAGCTCTAACTTTGTACATCTCATAAAAAACAGTTTTGTAATCATTGGGGTATTAACCTTTATGAAT
>JADFGB010000326.1 GCA_022567875.1 Bacteroidota bacterium
GAAGTAATGCCGGCATAATTTAGACAAAAATTAATAGCATTAATAGGGAATCCAAAGTCGTGTTTTTTTCTGGTAAACCTCTCTTCCTGAGCGGCGGCAATTATTTTACCGTCTTTAATCAGACAAGCTGCACTATCGTGATAAAATGCCGATATTCCTAAAATATACATAGACTAATAATCTACTAAAATTATTCCATTATTTAATTTGTCAAATAGAAAAAAAATTGTTAATATTGCACATAAGAATTTTAACGGTATGTATAAAGTGTTATTTGATAAAAAAGATATTGAAATTACAAATCATATAAAAATTAAACTGAAGCCTTGGTCTTATTTAGTCTTTTATAAATAAATTAAATACAATTTTCTCGGGTGGTAAACTGGACCTACTATGGAACTATTATCACCTATTACTGAAAGCGAATCTCGGGACTACCCCCACCGGGATTCGCTTATTTTTTTAATACCATGTGAGCAATATCCCTTCTGTAATACATTCCTTCAAAACTGATTTTACTTAAATTTTGGTAGACAATATTTTTAACGAATTTATAATCTTTGTTTAATGAAAAAGCTGTAACACCAAAAACCCTTCCACCGTTTGTTAAAATTTTACCTTTGTCTTGTTTTGTACCTGCATGGTAAACAATAACTGAAGGGCAATTAATGTTATTTAATCCTTTTATCTCATATCCATTTATATATTCTTCAGGATAGCCTTTTGAAGATGCTACTACACAGATTGAACAACCGCCGTTATAAGTAACAGCTTCTTTATCTAAATTTCCATTTGCTGCAGAATACAAAAGTTTTAAAAAGTCACCGCCTAATAATGGTAAAACGGCTTGTGTTTCGGGGTCACCAAAGCGGCAGTTAAACTCAATTACTTTTGTTCCTTCATTTGTTATCATCAAACCGGCATATAAACAACCTACAAATTTATTTCCGCTCTCCCTCATTGCCGTTAATACTGGTTTAATTATTTTAGTTTTTATTTCTTCTAAAATTTTATCAGATACAACTGGAGCCGGTGAGTAAGCACCCATTCCTCCAGTGTTCAACCCAGTATCGTTTTCCCCTATTCTTTTATGGTCTTGTGAAGAGGGAAGACAAATAAAATTTTCTCCATCAGTAATGGCAAAAATTGAAGCTTCCTCTCCTGTTAAAAAATCTTCAACAATTATTTTGTTACCCGCTCTTCCGTATTTATTTTGTAAAAATAATTCATCAAGTCCCTTTAAAGCAGTTTTCATATCTTCACATATAAGAACACCTTTGCCAGCCGCCAAGCCATCCGCTTTTAAAACACATGGGTAAGTTTTTTCTTGTAAATATTTTTTAGCTTCTCCATATTCATCCGAAGTAAACTCGCGATATTGTGCTGTAGATATACCGTTCTCCACCATAATTTTTTTCGCAAAAGACTTTTCTGATTCTATTCTTGCAGCCGATGATGATGGACCGAAAACCGCGACCCCTATACCTCTCAAATAATCACTTAAACCGGCAACCAATGGTGCTTCTGGCCCAACAACAACTAAATCAATTTCCTTGTCCTTACAGAAATTATCGATTGACTTAAAATCATCCAAGCTTAAAATTATATTTGTACCACACTTTGATGTACCTGGATTTCCTGGGATAATAAAGAGATTTGATAGGATTGGGCTTTCACTTATTTTATAGGCTAAGGCGTGTTCTCTACCACCTGAACCAATTATTGCAACATTCATTCTACTTCCGTGTTCATACAAAATTGAAATTCTTTACAAAGCTGTTCGGTTAAGAAATCTCTTCTGTACTGTTGGACAAATTCATCATCCGGTTTTGGAAGTTCATCTTTTTGATACAAATCATAAACATTATAAATAGTTTTTTTTATTTCATTTATATCAAACGGATCCGTATAAAAAGCAGCACCATATTTTTGTAGAGCATTTTTAGCAGCACCTTCAGGGACACAAGCAATAATAGGTTTTTTAGCACCAATATATTCATACAGTTTACCAGGCAGTAAAGCATCAATATTTTTCTTATTACCAATCATAAACCAACATACATCACTTGAGATAAGCTGCCTTACCGCATCGGAATGTTCGATGTAACCGAAGTCTTTTACAAATTCCTCAAGATGAAGCTTCCTTATCAGTTTTTGGTTTTCTATTCTTAATAATCCGATAAAATGAAGTTCAATATTTGCAGCTATTTCGGGCTTCTCTAATGAAATTTCTTTAAAAGCTTTCAAAAAATATTTTGGTGTATTATATTCCATAAAAATACCGGAATAAGCAATTATTAGCTTGCTGTTGGTCTTTGGTACAGGTTCTAAGTTTTCAAAATCTTTTGGATCATATCCGTGAGATATAATTATAACATCATCGAAAGATAAAAATTTATAAGTATTAAGAAGCTTTTCCTTAATATTTCTGTTTGTCACTGTAATTTTATCAGCTTCTTTCAAGGCATTATATTCCATTTTTTTATTCATTGATTTATGGAATAGAGTGGGATAGAAAGAAAAATAACTTTCATACCACAAGTCTCGG
>JADFGB010000327.1 GCA_022567875.1 Bacteroidota bacterium
GTTTGAAATATTTCAGAAGACGATAAATCATTTTTGTCAACTAATTCAGATTTATAAATTTTTATCATTTTTTTATTGTGAATAAAAAAAGTACAAGGGTAAGGTGAGAGTCCACGAATTTGATTGTGAATATATTCTGCAGAATTCGTCCAATCAATTTTGGCAGTTTCTTTTTTAATCTTTGGTGCGGGTGAAGTACAAATATCATCCTGCTGTATTAATATAAATTTTTGTTCTTCAATCAAATCAACAGTATCTAAAACTACTTTTGCTCCAATAATACTCATCTTATCGTGGAGACTGCCGAAATCATCTTGAGCATTTATTTTAATTTTTTCTTGAATATAAATTTTCCCGGTATCAACTTTTTCTTCAAGAGCAAAAGTAGTTACACCTGTTTCTGTTTCTCCTTTCATTATTGCCCATTGAATTGGGGCGGCGCCTCTATATTTTGGCAGAAGAGAACCGTGCAGATTAAATGAACCGTATTTAGGGATAGTAAAAACTTCAGGCGGTAAAATTCTGAAAGCAACTACTACAAACAAATCAGCATTTATTTTTTTTAAATCAGATATAAAGTTTTCATCTTTTAATTTTTCAGGCTGTAAAACAGGCACATTATTTTTAAGTGCAAATTCTTTAATAGGTGTAAATGATAATTTCCTACCTCTTCCCCTTTGTTTATCAGGCGCTGTTACAACTGCCGATATTTTATGTTTGCTGTTATACAGGGTTTCAAGAGAGGAAACGGAAAAATCCGGTGTGCCCATAAAAATTATATTCATATCAATTGGTAATCAACGCTTGTGCTTGTAGGGTATTCAAATTCTACTTTGCGCCTTTTAATATTATTGAGAGGTTTTTTTAATTTCTTTTTAAGTTCATCTGAGATCAAATCAGTAAATAAAATTCCCTGAAGATGATCATACTCGTGCTGTATAACTCTTGCAAGCAATCCGTCTACTTTTATTCTATGTTTTTTGAAATCCGTATCTTGATACACAAGTGTAATTGATTTCGGACGAACAACATCACCCCTAACATCAGGAATGCTCAAACATCCTTCTTCTATAGTAATTGTTTCATCGGAACGCTTTATAATTTTTGGATTAATAATTGCCATAGGCTTTTTATCTTCTTCACCTTCCATTTTAGATATATCAACCAAAAAAATAGCTTTATCTGCTCCGACCTGGGGAGCCGCCAAACCGATACCGTATGCATTATGCATTGTTTCAAACATATCGGTAATAAGTTTGATAGTTTCCATATCAATTTTTTTTACTATAGAAATTTTTTTCCTAAGTATTTTATCGCCATATAATGTGATCGGCAATAATGACATTCGTTCTCCTCATATTTTAGTTCTGTAATTCAGAAAATAATTAATTATTTGATAGGTGTACAATTGTTTATTATGTTAAATAAATAATGATTTTACTTACATAAAATAGCCAAAATCAATCTTTAAAGTAAAATATAAAGTATGGACACTAAAAAGAAAACAAGAACACATTTCCGTACTTGCAATCTTTGCGAAGCTATGTGTGGTATTGCTATTGATTTGAAAGATAACAAAATCATCAAAATTAGGGGCGATAAAGATGACCCTTTTAGCAAGGGATTTATTTGCCCAAAAGCCGTTGCACTTCAGGATATTTACAACGACCCCGACAGACTAAAGCACCCGGTACGACGCGTTAACGGTAATTGGGAAAAAATAAGTTGGCAGGAAGCATATGACGAAGTTACAAGTAAACTGAAAGATATACAAAGCAAATACGGAAGAAACTCGGTAGGTATTTACCAGGGTAACCCTACTGTTCACAATTCCGGTACAATGTTGTTTGCACCCTTATTTTTCAGAACTCTGCGTACTAAAAATCGTTTTTCCGCAACCTCAGTAGATCAGCTCCCTCATCAATTAGTTTCTTATTTTATGTTTGGAAATCAACTGATGCTTCCAATACCGGATATTGACCGCACTTATTATTTCTTAATTTTAGGTGCTAATCCCATTGCTTCAAACGGAAGTATGATGACAGCACCGGGCTTTGTGAACAGATTGAAAGCACTTCAAAACAGAGGCGGAAAGTTTGTTGTAATTGATCCCAGGAAAACAGAGAGTGCTGAAAAAGCCGATGAACATCACTTCATTATACCTGGCAGCGATGTATATTTTCTATTAGCAATTCTACATACAGTTTTTAATGACAATTTGACTACACCAGGCAGACTGTTAAATTTTACAAAAGGATTTGAAGACATTAAAGATATTGTCTCTGATTTCTCACCCGAAAGTGTTGAACAAAAAACAGGTATCCCTGCTAAAATTATTAAACAAATTACATACGATTTTTGCAAAGCAAAATCTGCTGTCTGTTACGGAAGGGTCGGCGTTTCTACGCAGGAATTCGGTTCACTTTGCCAATGGTTAATTAATGTGTTAAATATTGTAACCGGCAATATGGATAAACCCGGCGGGGCAATGTTTACACTCCCCGCCATTGATGCAGTTAAACAAGCAGTAAAAGACGGCAAAGCCGGA
>JADFGB010000030.1 GCA_022567875.1 Bacteroidota bacterium
AGCCGGTTCCGATTTCCAAAATTTTTTGTCCGGATTTCAGATCAATAGCTGCAGTCATATATGCAACAATGTACGGCTGGGAAATAGTCTGCCCGTAACCAATAGGAAAAGGACTATCATCATATGCTCTGTCAATAAGACCTGGTGGAACAAACTTGTGGCGGGGTACGGCTGTCATTGCTTTAAGCGTGGGTTGATCGGTTATTCCCCTGTACTCAATCTGCTGCTTTACCATTGTTTCTCTTTCAGATGTATATTTATCATCCTGGGAATAGGAGGAGCCTGCAAAAATAGATATACTTAATATTAAACAAATTAAATAGTTCATAAGCAGTTCTCTGATAGAAAATCTTCATTCAAAGATAAATAAAAAGCAGAGCAAACTCTATCTTTTTAGGTATACAATAACTTTGAGATATAACATATCTCTTAAATATTTAATTTTATTTGTAAAATTCTACTTTCGAAAAGTTCGATGGTAAAAAATTATACATCATTATCTTTTAAAAAAGGATTTATAAAATCGGAATTAATAGATATGTTTAAAAGTCTAAAGATTATAAATTACAAAATAAAACATAAATAGGCTTTCAGTTAGTTATTATTTTTAAGGATCAATAATGAGTATGAATTATCATTGCGATGTTATAATAATAGGCGGGGGACCGGCGGGGTCTATGGCAGCTTTGTATCTTTCCAAATATGGATTCAATACCTGTATTATTGAAAAGAAAAAATTTCCACGGGAAGTTATATGTGGCGAGTTTTTATCAGGAGAGGTTTCGAAAACTCTGAAAGAATTAAATCTATTTGAAAGTTTCCTCACATTAAATCCTGTTAAGATATCTACATTCAAATTTATTAATGAAAAGGGCACTGAAATTTCTTCAGAGTTTGATTTTCCTGCCTATGCTCTCAAGAGATCCTTATTTGATCATTTCTTATTGAAGAGAGCTGCTAACAGCGGAGTAAAGGTTTATCAACCGGCGGAAGCAAAAATTATTAAGAGAGAAGGTGATAAATTCTTGGTTCAAATAAAAATTTCTAATGATCAAGAAATTATTATCAATTCTGATTATGTAATTGCCGCATACGGGAAACAAAATATATTGGATAAAAAACTTAATAGAAGTTTTGTTGGTTCTGAAACAGAGTTGAAAGCAATAAAATTTTATATACCAAATAATTGCATAAGTAATTTCCCTGCAGATGAAATAAGAATTTATACCGGTGAAGGGATTTATTGCGGATTAAATAGAGTATCTGAGCAAGAAACAACACTTAGTTTTATTGAGAAACGAATTAATGGTGAACAATCATCCCGCAATAGAATATTAAATTTAATTAACACAAACAGCAATTTCGGAAAGTTGTTCGGGAAAGATTTTGATAAACTCATTTACAAACTTCATATTTACGGTACAGGCAATATATTTTTTGGAAAGAAGACTATAGTAGAAAACGGAATATTTATGATTGGCGATGCCGCCGGAGTTATTGCCCCATTAACAGGTGATGGGGTAGGTATGGCTATTCAATCTGCTAAACTTATTTCATCTTTATTATCAGAGCAAAAAAATATGAAATACACCAGAAAAGAATTAGAAAATATATATTTATCGGAATGGAATAAGCTTTTCTTAAATCGAATAAGAATTGCAATCTTCATTCAAAAAATTATTATTTCCAAAATAACAAACAATTTTTCGTTTACGCTTATTAAGTCCTTCCCATTTGTCATTCCAAAGTTAATGCATGCCACAAGAGGTATTTAATATTAACCCCCAATTCCATTTTGACTAAATATATATTTAAGTATCAAGAATTAATTCTTATAATAAAAATAACAATGATTTTGTTGATAGGTTTAGAATTGATAAGGCTTGATTATATATTAAAAAAGTAAATATTTCAAACAAAAATACTTTTAATGCTCTGAATTAGAAATATCAGTATAGAGATTTTTAAGGTGTTATGCTACAAATATTAATATGAAATTAATTGTGGTGTTAAACTGGCATAATTTATGGTATAGAAATATATTATGGAATCGTCTAGTAAAGATATTAAATGGTTTAGCCTCTCTCGTTTTTTAGTTCTGAAATTTCTTGTAGCAGCAATATTATTGGCTATAACCATAAGTTTTACTTTTTTTAAAATTACAAAGAAACAGCTTATTAATAGCAGTGAGAGATATGCCATTTCAATAGCTGTAAATCTGCAAGATGAAATTTATCAGCATTTTTTTATACCACAAAGAATAACCTTAGACAGTTTTGATTGGACAAACTCTCATCAGCTTGCAACATTAGATTCTATCACATCTCGTTTTCTCAAACATTTAAATGTACTAAAAATAAATATTTTTAGTAATGATAAGCAACTTATCTATAGTACAAATCGCAAGCTTTTAGGTGTTTTTACTAAGGAGAATAAGAAATTAATCCGGGCACTTCAGGGTGAATATGTATCCAGTCTTGAGTTATCAAGAGACAAACCGGATATAGAGCATGATGTGCATTCTGTTGATCTTCTTGAAACATATATCCCGTTTCGTCAACTCCATAATTATTCTTCAGGTAAAGAACAAATTTTTGGATCATTTGAAATATATCAGGATGTAACAATTCTATATCAACAAATTGTTGATATTAGAAATATAATTTTTGTAGTATCCTTCGGGTTGATGGGTGTCCTTTTCATTATTTTATATTTAATCATAAAGCGAGCTGATAAATTACAACGAAACTTGGAGTTATCTGTACAAAAACATACAGAGAAACTTGAAAAAGAAGTTGATAACCGTACCTCAGAATTAACAGATAAAACAAATCGTCTTCAAATAATTCTTGATAATGTTCCAAGTGCATTTATTTTACTCGATAGAAATTTTAAAATTAAGGCAAGCAGTGCTGCTTTAGGAAAACTTTCAAATTATAATTCAGAAGAGACAATAGGGAAATATTGCTATACAGTTTTTGGTGAAGGAGATTTTTGTCATAATTGTCCATCAAGAAGGGCACTTGAATCTGGTAAATCAGCTTCTGTAGTAAAAGAAAAAAAGTTAGATAATAGTAAGATTCAGTATTTGGAGCATACTTCAATTCCAATAAAGGAAAATGGTTCTATTACATCAATACTGGAAATTATAACCGACATTACTGAACGCAAGAGAATGGAAAAGTTTGCTTTGAGAGCAGAGAAACTCTCTGCTACAGGTGAAATGTCTGCAGTGATAGCACATGAAATTAGAAATTCTCTAACGTCACTAAAACTTATTATGCAGTTTCTTGAGGAATCTACTAAAATACCTGAGAAAGAAACGAGTTCAATAAAAATTGCAATGGAGTCTGTCTATGAAATGGAGGGAATAGTTACTGATCTATTACACTTTGCACGCCCAAGAGCTCCAAAATTTGTTATGAAAAATGTTAATCATATCCTTCAAGAAAGTAATTCATTGATTCATTACCAAGTTGAACAACGTCAAATTCTACTTGATGAAAAATTAAGTACCGGGATACCGGAGTGTTTAGTTGATCCTGATCATTTAAAAGCAGCTTTTGTAAATATATTATTGAATTCTATTGAAGCAATTTCTGAAAAAGGAAGAATAATTATTTCGTCAAATTTGGTAACTATTACTGAGCCTGTTTTAGATTTTTTTGGAGATCAACATATTAATGTGAAACTTGTTGAAGGACAAACTGTCATTCAAATAACTTTTGAAGATAATGGATGTGGAATTCCTGATACACATATAGATCACATATTTGACCCATTTTTTACAACAAAAACAAGCGGAACAGGATTGGGTCTTCCAATGACAAATAGAGTAATAAATGAACATGGGGGTGTAATTACTGTTGAAAGTAACGATGGGATTGGTAGTATTTTTAAAGTCTTTATACCTTACAGAGATAGAAATGAATAAATTAAAAGTATGTATAGTTGATGACGATCCTAAAATAGTATATGCAATACGTATAATATTGGAGGAAAAAGGCTATGAAATTATGAGCTGTTCAAGAGGAAATGAATTCATTAATATGTTAAATAAAAATTCAAGATTTGGAGTTGTTTTCCTTGATATTGCCATGCCGGATATTTCAGGTTTACAAGTTCTTAAGGAAATAAGAAATAAAGGATATAATTTTCCTGTTGTAGTTATTACAGGATTTGGAACTATGGAGACAGCGATAAAAGCAATTCAATTAGGTGCATTTGAATATATTACAAAACCCCTTGATATGCAGAAAATACTTTCATTAACTAAGCATGCAATGGAAATAAGTAATAAAAAAACTAAAAATAAAGATTTACAATTTATTCTAAAAAACAAACAAGATACGAAGGAAGATTTAATAGGTAATAGTAACGCAATGCAAGATGTTTTCAAAATGATAGGTGCAATAACAACAACTCCAAACATAACTCCGGTTCTTATAGAAGGAGAAAGCGGCACTGGCAAAGAACTGGTAGCAAAAGCTCTCCATAGAAACTCATCGAATAAAGACGAACCATTCATAGTAATTAATTGCACTACATTACCAGAAAACCTTTTAGAAAGTGAATTGTTTGGTCATGAGAAAGGAGCTTTTACCGGTGCCTTTGAAAGAAAATTAGGCAAATTAGAATTAGCAAAAAATGGGTCTATCTTTTTTGATGAAATTGGGGAATTGAGTATAAATCTGCAACAGAAATTACTTAGGGTTTTGCAAGAAAGAGAATTTGAAAGACTTGGTGGTAATACAATACAGAAAGTGGTGGCAAGGTTTATATTTGCCACAAATACAAATTTGGAGAAAGAAGTATCGGAAGGAAGATTTCGTGAGGACCTTTGGTTTAGAATTAATGTAATTTCAATTAAAATACCCCCACTTCGTGAACGAAAAGATGATATTCCTCTCCTGTTGAAATATTTTCTTAAACGGTTTAATTTTGAACTTGGTAAATCGGTTACTGAAATTACGGATGATGTTTTAAAATTTTTAATAAATTATGATTACCCCGGTAACGTAAGGGAACTAAGCAACTTAATTGAAAGAGGTATTATTCTAAGTAAAGATCAGACTTTTAGTTTGTATTCATTGCCTGACATTGTTTTGTATAATGAAAAAACAGCTGACTTAGATTTTGTTTTAACAAACTTCAATCTAAAAAAAGCCAGAAAAGATATGCTTAATATATTTGAAAAGAAATATTTAATTGAATTGCTGAAGAAACATCACGGCAATGTTACTCTTGCATCAAAAATTGCAGGAATAGAACGGCAAAGTTTTTATCGGCTTTTAAAAAAATACGAGATCGATCCTAAAATCTTTCACCCTTAAAAGTCACATTTTATGTGACAATCTGTAACTGCATAGGTGAATTAGTCCTTCTATTTCTTAGCAACTCATTACTGCTTTTCATCACTAAATCTATATAAATAAAAGTTTTTAGATATTACATCGAGTAGAATAGGGATTGGTATATCAATTGCAGTTCTTATAATAGGAAATAACAATGTCAAAGAAATGTCAAAGAAAATTCTATTAGTAGATATTGATGATAATCTGCAAGAAGCTTTTACAAGTTTATTAGATAAACTTTTTGAAGGTAAACAATACAATTTATTTCATGTAAAGTCGGTACAGAAAGCTCTGGACATACTTAAAAAAGATAACATTGATTTAATTATTACAGATTTGCAATTATTAGATCGTTCTGGAATAAGTTTACTCATTCAAGTGAATAATGCATATCCTAATATTCCTAAAATTGTTCTAAGTGCATACACAGATATAGTTTCAGAGGAAGATCTGAAACTTTTAGGAGTAAAATATTTTTTCCAGAAACCTCCAGATTTGTCCACACTCAGAAGTGGAATAGAACAAATATTTCAACTTAAAAAAGAAGAAAATATGGAATAAAAGTGATTAATAATCAATTTATTTATAAACTAAAACTAAAGGTGTGTTATGAAAAAATTTTCATTTAACGTTTTATTAATGTTTTGCATAGGTGTAATTATTTTAATATCTGTGCAGGAAGTGAAAGCAATTCCGGATTTTGCCCGGAAGTATAAAACAAGCTGTTCCACATGTCATTATGCTATACCAAAGCGTAATGCCTTTGGAGAAGCGTTTCGTAGAAATGGGTATGTAATGCCAATGGGTGATGCGGAATTTATTAAACGACAACGAATACCTCTTGGTGCCCCTGCTTGGAAGGAAGTCTTTCCAGATGCAATTTATCCGGGTTGGCTACCAGGTTCTTTCCCAATATCGGCTTATATACATCAACGTGTTGTATATGCACCCCCAGAAGGCGGAACTAAGATAGACTTTGATATGCCTCACGAATTTGAAATATTTGTAGGAGGTAGCTTTGGTGAGAAGTTTTCATTTTTTGGTGAGTGGGTTATGTTTGAAAAAGGGAAAAATGCTCCTGGGTTGAAACGGTTTTTCTTTCAAATAAATGATTTAATTGGTCCGGATAATGCGTTCAATATACGTGTTGGAAGGTTGGAACCGGGAATTACTGAAGGATATGTTGATAATAATAGAATAACCCTGGAACATGCCATGACACTCGATTATAAAGCAACCGGAAAGTGGAGACCAAGGGATCAACAATCCGGAATTGAATTAAGGGGTATAATAAACCATCGTTTTCAATATGCTGTTGGAGTAGTAAACGGAGAAAAGAGCACTATTAATGATAAGACAGACGAAAAGGATATTTATGGCAGGGTAGCTTTTAAATTTGGCGGATTAGCGCTCGATGGTTATGAGCCGGCAGGAATGGACGCTCTTAAACAAATCGATAACTGGGCTGATAACGCATTAACAATTGGAGCTTATATATATCAGGGAAATTATCAGACAAGCAACCTTGTTGATAATGATTTCAATCGTTTTGGATTTGATTTGCACGCAAACCTTAACCGTTTTGATTTCTTTGCAGGAGCAATTTTCGGTACTGATGATAATCCCTCTGGATTAACGAACGCAACCAATCTTAAAAAAGAACTAAATAGTACAGCTTGGTTTGTGGAAGGACAATATTTGCTTTATCCATGGTTAATCGCAGGAGTACGTGTTGGTGGCGTAACATCCGATCAAAATAATGATGACGTAGATAAATATACTTTGATCTCTCCCAATATTACAATTCTTGCACGAGCAAATGTACGCTTTACAGTTGAGGGGCTAATAAGAATTAAGGGAGATAAAACAATTGGAGGCATTACAATACCAGCTATCAATGATGATAAAGTAAGTTGGATAAAATTAAATATGCTATTTGTTATGTAGAAAAAAGTAAAATGTATATTAATGATATCCAAGCTAAATTGCTGAGGAAGGAATGTATAGCTCCTTCCTCAGTTTAGTTTTTAATGAATTCTGACATGTGATGAAATATAATTGCAGATATTTAATTGTAAACCTTATCTGTTGATTTAGGAGGTATTAATGTGAATATAAAAATAGTATGTTTAATCTTAACTCTGTTATTGTCAAATAACAACGGATTGGGAAATGAAGAAACCAATGATAAAAAAGCTAAAAAAGGAACTATAACTGGTACAATTAAAGTAAGAGGTTTAAGAGACGCAAGAGATGTTGTTGTTTTTATTGAACATTTGAAAGGGACTTATCAACCTTCAAAAGAAACACATGTAATTGATCAGAAAAATCTTATATTTTTTCCGCATGTTCTTCCAATCCTTGTAGGTACTACTGTGCAATTTCCTAATAGTGATGAGGTTCGTCACAGTGTATTTTCACCTTCGAAAATAAAACCTTTTAATTTAGGAACATATTCAAAGGGAATAACCAGAAAAGTTATGTTTGATAAAGTCGGCACAGTTACACTGCTTTGTAATGTGCACACTGAAATGTCAGCTTTTGTAATAGTATTGGAAAATCCTTATTTCGGCAAGACGAAACCGGATGGAACTTTTATTATAAAGGATGTTCCGGAAGGTGAATATATGATTAAAACCTGGCACGAAAAATTAAAAGAAAAATCTCTAAAAGTAATTGTCCAAAAAGGAAAAACTGTGGAAGCAAACTTTAATTTAAGACGTTAATAAAATGATATAATATTATTGGTCCAAATGACAACTGGTAAAAAAAATGGCTGATGTTAATCAAACTGAAGAAAAGAAAAAGGTTTTTAGTGTTGATGCGTTCTTAGATAAGATTGCATCACGTAGAAAATTTATTATTCAGTTAGGTTGGGCAGGTGTAATAGCATTTTTACTTGGCAACTTAATAGCATTTATTCGCTTTTTTTATCCGAGAGTTCTTTTTGAACCTCCTTCAATTGTTAAAGTAGGGAAACCTTCTGAATATCCTTTAGGTGCAGTAAATGCAGAGTATAAAAATAAATATAGAATATGGGTTGTGCGAAATAAAGAGGGGCGATTTTTTTGTCTTAGTGCAAAATGTACTCACTTGGGATGCACACCAAATTGGTTAAGTATCCAAAATAAATTTAAATGTCCATGTCATGGCAGCGGGTTTTATCAGAACGGAGAAAATTTTGAAGGACCTGCACCCAGACCGTTAGACAGATTTAAAATTAGTCTTTCAGATAAAGGAGAATTATTAGTAGATAAAAGTATTGTTTTTAAAGGATTATTCGGTATGAATTCCGATGAGTTCTATCCTGAAAGCTTGCTAAAAGTATAAATGAATTTTCACATATAATATGTTTTTATTTCACTTTAGTTATATGATACCTGCAAAGA
>JADFGB010000328.1 GCA_022567875.1 Bacteroidota bacterium
AAATTCGGGTCTAATAATATCTTAACAGAATTATATGTAAAATCTGTTCGTTCTGAATCACTCATTAAATCTAAAGCCTTCCGATACTCAAAATAAGCGCTGTCAACTTGATAAGAACGGTAATAGAACAGCCCGAGATTTAAATGGACTTCTTTATTATCAGGATAAATTTTAGCTAACTTTTGTAAGTATGGAATTCCTTCATCAGGTTTGTTGTTGTCTTCTAAAATTGAACTGATTAGAAGGTAAGGACCGGGATTTAAAGAATCGTATTTTATTGCATTGTTTAATGCTTTTACAGCATATTCAAAATCTTTTTGTGCAAATTTATCTAAATCTTTCTCAAAAAGATTTTTCCAATCATACAATTGTTGTGATGCTGTTCTGCCTAATTTTCTATATCCTTTTTTTTGAAATTCTCTAATGAATGATGAATCCGTGTCGATATAATCCCTTTTTTCATATTTTGTCCTGGTACGATTAATTTCAAAGAATTCCTTAGCTTTAATATTACCCAACCTGTTTGATGCAAAAACATTTGAGCTATCCAGTTTAAGAACCTTTTCATATTGTCTAACTGCTTCACCCTCTGCATTAAATTCAATCTTGCTCATTTTATATAATGCTTCTGAGAGAGTAGCATAAAAAAGCTTGTAAGTAATATTATTTGGCTCCAATTTTACAGCTTTTTTGATATGTTCTCTTGAAATATTCCACATCGAATGGGAAGTATCGGCTTTATAGATTTTAGCAAACTCATATTCAGATGGGGCATTTCTTTCTTTTCTTACTGACTTTTTGAAAAAACCTTTTGCATCATCCATATTACCTCTGCTAATAGCAGTTAAACCCTGCTTATAATAATAAGTAGAAAGTGTGTCTTTTGTTTGTGGAAAAGTTAAAACAACGGATGAACAGAAAATTAAAAAAGTAAAAAGTAAAAATGTTTTCATATAAACCCCCAAGTTTATTATAAATTTGAAATTTTTAATACAACCTTCTTGCAATGACAAGAACAGCTATCATTGCTTCAAAAGTTCCCAAGTTTTGATTTTATGCTTCAAGATAATAGAATCAAATTTAATAAAATAAGGAAGCACTATTTCCAGGAGAAGATTTTTTTTGCTTTTACTTCCTCACCGAATTTTTTGTCTTTTATAAGTAATTCCAATGAATAATCTCCCGCTTCATATTTATTCATATCAAGCTGAAAATATATCTGCGGATCTTTTTCGGTAACCTGGTATTTTGTTGTTAAAATGATTTCTTTGTTTTCATTTCCCATTCCGAAGATATTCAGTACTGAATTTACTGCTTTACTAAACCCTGATCTGTCATCAGTTTTTTTAAGGGTAAGCATCTGTTCAAATTTTCCAACACCTCCATTCAGGTTTACGTTATACAATTCGTAATAAATAAATAATTTATTTTTTTCTGAAAAAATTCCTGAAGGGTTTGGAAGGATATTAATTTTACGTCTTTTTAAGGTATAATTAGTCTCATTTTTTGTTTCGATATCCAAGGCGAGAACTATATCACTTATTTCCAAGCTATTATTATTAAAGTTTCTAACTACAAGTTTATCGTGGTTTGCTGAAACACCTTTGTCAATGCTTCTTTGTATTTCTAAAGCAAAATAACCTGAATCAGGTGATAAACTTAAGTTTAATGAATTGACCAACAATTCTTTACCTTTTGAAAGAATTATTTTTTTTGATTGATCAAAATAATTAAGTGTATCGATAGTAGATTTTTTTAAATTATAATATCCATCGCTGTAGAAAAATCCAGCAACGTGGGGATAAACATATAAATTATTTTTTAGTAAAGAATCGGCTGCATTAAGTCCGTAGTTTATATAAACATCTGTTTCGTTTGGATTATTTAAATTTTTAAACTGCGCAATTTGAAAAGGGATTTTAAATTTTGGTCCTTCAAATTTTGGATCATAAAGTTCGTTTCTCACTGATTTTACATAGTTGGCATACCTGTAACTGTCACCTGCAAATTGAGAAATATATCTGCTGCCCGGTGTAGGCGTACTGAACCTGAAGTTTCCGTTCATAAAATCATCCGTAAAACCAAAAACCATATCGGTATAATACCAGACATCTGTTTTTAAATTTACCTGTGTTCTTCCGCCAGCATTTATGTGGGGTCTGAATCTAATTCTGTTTACGGGTTCTCCATAACGAAGATAAATGTCACCTCTATCTGTCTGCCATCCTGGTTTATTTTCTTTCGGTAAACTAAAACGAAGATTTGCATAGGTTACTCTTGAATAATGCTCAAGTAATCTTTCGTTGTATTTTGTTAAATAAAGAGGTTCTTTTATTTTCCAATATTCTTTTATCAACAATCTCATTTCAGCATCTGTAAAGTCTTCAAACTTATCTTTAAATATCGGTTTTATTAATTCCTTAACAGAATTAAAAGTAAAATCTTCCTCTTCTATTCTGCTCATCAGCAATAAAGCTTTTTTGTATTCTTCATGAGCTTTTTTATTCTGTGAATTTTCATAACAGAGGAGTCCTAAAAAAAGATG
>JADFGB010000329.1 GCA_022567875.1 Bacteroidota bacterium
GTTTGTTAAGCCCGAAAATTCATACGATGAACTCGAAAATATTGTAAGTGATGCAGAAAATATTTTAAAAGCTCTTCAAATTCCTTATAGGATTCTTTTACTATGCAGCGGTGATCTAAGTTTTGCAGCAGCAAAATGTTACGATATTGAAACCTGGTCGCCTGCTGAAAACAAATGGCTTGAAGCTTCTTCTTGTAGTAACTTTGAGGACTTTCAGGGTAGAAGAGCTAACATACGTTTTAGGAATAAACAGACTAAAAAATTAAACTTTGTTCACACACTTAATGGTTCAGGTTTAGCCACTAGCAGACTTATGGTTTCATTACTTGAAAACTATCAAACTCCCGAAGGTAAAGTGATAGTGCCAAAAGTATTGCAAAAATACACCAGCTTCGAAATAATTGATTAACCTAACAACCTAATAATTTAATTTTCTACTTCCTTGCTTAAGAAAGTTTTATTTATATGAAAAATTTATATACACTAAAAAAATATTTTGTTCGTTATAAAGTGAAATTAATTTGGGGTTTTATTTTTATAATCCTTTCTAACATTGGAACCGTTTATGTACCTTTATTTTTAAAGGATGCTATTAATGGTTTGCAGACTAAAATAACAACCAACGAGTTATTATACTACGGCTTACTTATTATAGGAGTATCCGCTCTAGCAGGATTATTCAGATTTCTAATAAGAGAATCAATTATAGTTGTTTCGAGAGAAATTGAATTTGATTTGAGGCGGGATTTTTGGAAACATATTCAATATTTACCTCTTCGTTATTTTCAAAATAATTCTACCGGCAATATTATGGCACATGCAACTAACGATATAAGTGCTGTAAGAATGTTTTTAGGACCGGCTGTTATGTATTCATTGGATACATTTGTAAGATTAACAATTGTAATTGGTATTATGCTTTCGTTAAATCCTTCTTTAACTTTATATTCTCTACTTCCATTACCACTTCTTTCATATTTGGTATACAAGGTTGGTAAAATTATACACTTAAAATTTACAAAAATACAAGAAAAATTTTCTGAACTGACAACAAAAGCACAGGAAAATTTTTCCGGAATAAGAGTTATAAAATCTTACGTTAGAGAAAAAAATGAGGTAAACAAGTTTAATGAAATCAGCAAGGATTATTTAAGAAAGAATATGAACCTTGTAAAAACTCAAGCTCTGCTTTTTCCACTTTTATATTTAATAACCGGACTTTCAATTATTATTATAATTTGGGTAGGTGGTACAAAAGTAATCAACAACGAGATTAATTTAGGAGAATTTACAGCTTTTATTGTTTATCTCGGTATTTTAATCTGGCCTATGATTGCCTTCGGATGGGTGATAAACATCATACAACAGGGTGAAGCGAGCATGAAGAGACTTAATAAAATTTATGCTGAACCTTTTGAAATTACGGACTCTGATAAAACCGATTTTTCTATAAAAGATTTAAAAGGAAATATTGAATTTAAAAATGTTTCTTTTAGATATGGAAAACATTTACCAAAAATTTTGGATGAAATAAATTTAACTATCCCTCAAGGTTCTACCTTAGCTGTAATGGGTTATACTGGAACAGGTAAAACCTCTTTTGTTAATTTGATCCCACGTTTATTTGATTGCACAAACGGAGAAATAATTATTGGGGGGAAAAACATTAAAAAAATACCACTTCAAATATTAAGAAATAATATAAGTCTTGTTCAGCAGGAAGCATTTCTTTTTTCCGATACAATTAAAAATAATATTGCTTATGGATTAGATAAATACGATGAGGACAAGATAATTAAAGCCTCTAAAATTGCCCATTTGGAGGATGAAATCAGATCCTTTCCAAAAGGCTACGAAACTGTTATGGGAGAAAGAGGCATAACACTTTCCGGAGGACAAAAACAAAGGGTAAGTCTTGCAAGATCTTTAGCAAAAAGTCCACAAATTTTAATTTTGGATGATTCCTTTTCTGCAGTAGATACGCATACAGAAGAAGAGATTTTAAAAAATTTAAAAGAGCATAGCAATAACATAACAAAAATAATTATAAGTCATAGAATTTCTACTGTTAAAAATGCTGATAAAATAATCGTTCTTGATAATGCTAAAATTGTTGAAGAAGGTACACACGACCAATTAGTAGAAAATGGTTGTATTTATTCCGACCTACATTATAAACAATTACTTGAAAAAGAATTAGAAGAAATTTAATTGACAATATAAAATTATGATATTATTAAATGTCTAACGATTACCAAAAAGATGAAGAAATATTAGGTAAGGCGTATGACTCTAAGCTGATGAAACGGCTTTTGAGTTATGTAAAACCTTACAGAAAATATATAATCATTGCTATAATAAACTTATATAGATTATACCAATAATCTAATTAATAATTAAATTAAAAACTATGAAAAAAACTATTGCTATATTTTCCGTTATTGTTTTGGCCTTGTCATTTACTTCGGTATTGGCTGAGAAATTAAGACAGCCAATGATACTTTCAATTGACGGTGATGCCAAAGTACTAGAATTACC
>JADFGB010000330.1 GCA_022567875.1 Bacteroidota bacterium
AGATAGGCATGGCTACAGCGGATTTCGATCAGGACGGTAATGTAGATATTGCAGTGAGTGGAAATACACCTTTTATGAGAGTGGAAGAAAATCAAGTTTACACAATTGAACCGAGAGTACCTGTAAAAGGTTACGGAGTTTCAACGTTGGAAGAAGAAGTTGTTATCAGAAAGAACGGAGCAGAGTTTATTTCCAAACCACAGAAAAAATTGATGCTGATATAAATTAATTACAGCTACTTGGATTATACCTCTATCTGTATTGAAGGCAAATCAGGCTCTTGCATATTTAAAATTTACAATTACACTTATAAGCTTTTTCTAACAATCTGTTGAATTCTTGAAACTCTATTTCTGTTGCTCCGAATATCTTTAAATGTGGTGTAGAATATTGAACGTCAAGAAGTACAAATTGATTTTCGTTCAAATGTTCAATCAATTTTATCAAAGCTGCTTTTGAAGCTTGGGGTATAACTGAAAACATTGACTCACCAAAAAATGCACCTTTGTAGGAAATACCATATAAACCACCGACAAGTTTACCATTCAAGTAAGTCTCAACTGTGTGTACATTCCCCAACTTTTCCATCCGAAGATATGCATCAATAAGTTCGTCCGATATCCAAGATTCTTCTCTGTTGGCACAAAATTTTACTACAGAGTTAAAATCAAAGTCGTACTTAAAAGTAAATTCTGATTTGGCAATAAATTTTTTTAATGAACGCGGATAATTATAATTGTCTAATGGTATAATTGTTCTTATTTCCGGCTTATACCAATTTATTTCATTGGTGTCTTTATCAGCCATTGGAAAAGCACCGATTACATACATATTGATCATTGCTTCAGGATTTTGCAAAATTTGTTTTGCTTTGTTAGTTATTTCTTCCAATGTAAATCTTTATTCAAATATTTCTTGTGTAAGACACTTTACGCTACCGCCGCCTTTTAAAAATTCTGTCATATCAATTTCAATTACTTTAAATCCATAACTTTCCAATTCACGTTTAAGTTTTTCGGAAATTCCTTTGCCTATAAACACATTATTTTTATTAACTACCAGATTGCAGGCTAAAGAGTTGTTGTCTTGTTCATCAGCAATTATAATATTTTTAAATTGTGAATTTATTAACTCTAATCCTTCCCTTGTAAAAGCAACAGGATTTATCATTGTAGTCTCGTCATTTAATGGTCCGAGACAGGTATCAAGGTGATAAAAGTACGGGTTATTTAATTCAATAGGGTGAAACTCTTTATCGAGTATTTGTTCAAGATGTTCTTTTACTTTTATGCTTGATCTTTCTCCGTAACCTATAAAATACTTAGTTTCAGATCTTATTATATCGCCTTGACCCTCAAAAAATATGTCTTCAGGCAGAGTATATATTTTATAATTTAATTTTTCAAAATAATTTACTGCAATCTCAGATTCTTTTCTTCTTTCCGGAGCTTTGAAATTTGCTTTTATAAAAATGTCTCTTTCTGCATAGCCAATATTAGCAGTATAGATCATATCCGGAAATCCTTCAACAGGTTCAATTTCTAAGACTTCCATTCCGGATGATTCATAATTTTCTTTCAACAAATTATAATTAGCATAAGCTCCGTCACGATTAATTTCAGTACCTATTTTCATCCATGGATTAATTACATATTCTATGTTGTAATATTTTGGCGGGCACATTAGTATTTTTTTCATTTGACCTTCATTATATTTTTTAATGTACTTTAAGTTGGAATTTAATAATTTTATACTTTGAAAGAAATTATAAACAAATAATTATTGGAGAAGGAAATGAAAAATTATTCTTTGCTTAAAATATTTATTGTAGTACTATCGTTTATCTTTTTAAATAACCTATTTATTATAACAAATGCACAGAATAAAACTAATAAATTTACAATTGTAATTCACGGCGGTGCCGGTTATATAAGTAAAGATATATCTAAGTCAACAAAAAAAGCTTATATAAATTCTTTAAAAATTGCTCTTACAATAGGAAAAAATATTTTATCTGAGGGCGGGAAAAGTATTGATGCTGTCGAGCAGGTAATAAGATATATGGAAGATAATCCAAATTTTAATTCTGGAAAAGGAGCTGTTTTTACCGCTAATGGCACACACGAATTAGATGCTTCTATTATGGATGGGAAAGATCTTTCAACAGGTGCAGTAGCCGGAGTAACAATAATTAAACATCCAATTACTTTAGCAAGAAAAGTAAAAGAAAAAACAAAACACGTTTTGTTAGCCGGTCCGGGTGCAGATGAATTCGGTAAAGAAATTGGAGTAGTGATTGTTGATAATCATTACTTTGACACACCAAAGCGGATAAAGAATTGGGAAAAAAGGCACAATAAAAAAATAGACAAACATGGTACAGTAGGTTGTGTTGCAATTGATTTGTACGGGAATATTGCTGCAGGAACATCCACTGGGGGACTTTCGGATAAAATGTACGGCAGAGTCGGAGATTCTCCACTTGTTAATGCAGGCACTTATGCAAACACCAAAACCTGCGGTGTGTCAGCAACAGGC
>JADFGB010000331.1 GCA_022567875.1 Bacteroidota bacterium
ACTCGGAAGAAAATTAAATTTTATTTCTACCTGTGCTCCTAATTTTATTTTAGATAATTCATATTCATATATGTCAGCAATAAGCCACAGATTTTTTAGATCTGCTAACTTAAGTAACGGTGTGCCGGGATTGATCTTTTGACCCTCAATTACTTTTTTATTAATTACTGTTCCATCAAAAGGTGCATATAAAGTCATATATTTTTTAATTATTTTATTTTTTCTTAGAGCTTCTATCTCCTTCATTGAGACATCTAATAACTGAAGCTTTCTTATACTATTTTCAATTAATTCTTTACCGGTATTAGCAATGCTTTTATTCGAGCTTTTTATTACTTTATCACCATAAGCAATTGCAGTAAGGAACTCCTGTTCTGCTGCCACTAAAATTGGTGAATATATGTCGATTAATTTTTCACCTTTTTTAACTTCTTGGCCGGTAAAATTAACATATAATTTTTCTATCCATCCTCCTACTTTTGTTGTAACTATAAATTCTTTCCTTTCGTCTGTTTGTAAAATACCGTTTGTAATTACTAAAGGATTTATTTTTTTACTTTCCACAACTTCAGTTTTTACATTCATATTTTGTTGAACTACTGGATCAATTTTTACAACACCTGCTTCACCTGTTAGGTCTTCATAAACTGGAACTAAATCCATCCCCATTGCTGATTTACCTGGTTTATTGTATACTTCGCTGGGGTTCATTGGAGCTTTCCAATAAAGTATTTTCCTTGTTTTTGTTGTACTATCTTTTGCTGTGTCTTTGGTAGATATAGCATCATTATTAGTATTAAAAAAAACCAGAAATATTACAACACCTATTATTATTCCGATTACAATTAAAATTAGATCTCTCTTTTTCACTATTGTTACTCCGTTAATTAATTTGTTAAACTTGTTCCTGTTAAAAATTCTAAGTCAGCTATTTGCTTTAAGTAATTTGTTTTCAACCGATATAAATTTGTCTCTATTTTAAATAGCTGATCTTGAGCATCAATTACATTTATAAAATCAACTTCATTTACTTGATAACTTGCAAGTGCAGATTTTAAGTTTAGTTGAGCTTGCGGTAATAAACCTTCTACAAAAAGATTTATCCTTTCTTCAATAGACTCTAATTCGGCCAAATCAGAACCGAATCTGCTGTTAAGAAATTGTAAAGCAGTAGAATATTGTTCTGAATGTAATTTTTGGAGTGAAACTGCTTCTTCCACTTTTGCAGTAGTTTTGCCACCGTAATTAAGTGGTAAAGAAAAGCCCAATACTACGGAAAAAAAGTTGTTTAAATATCTACTCGTTGCAGTTACCTGATTTCTGAAAGAATATTGCAGACCCAAGCTTATATTAGGGTAAAATTCTTTTTCTGCAGAAATTTGTTTTAATTTATTTTTTTCTTTTAATAATTGAATCCCTTTTAAATAGGGGCGATTTGTCTTTGCAAGTTTTTCTAATTGTTGTACCGTTATGTCAATTGTTTTTATAGAATCAATTAATTCTGTTTTTATATCATTATCAAAACTTTGTAAAATGAGAGAGTTCAGTCTTGATAAAGCAGAATTTTCACGACTTTTAAGTGTTACTATTTTATCGTTTATCTTTGTTATTTCTAATTGTACTTTTATTAAATTTTGCTGTGTAGCCGATGAAACCGAATATTTTACTCCAACCACATCTTTTATGTCATATAATAATTTTTTCGATTCATTTGCATAAAAAATAGCTCGCCGAAAGTAATTTAAGTCGTAATAAGTTTTTGTAACTGACTTTCTAATTTCGTTCTCAGCATCTATAATTTCCAGTTTAATAATTGATGTATCCACCGCGGCAACATCTTCTTTAGCGGAAAGTTTGCCCGGGAAAGGAAATGTTTGCTGTAACCCGATAGTTTTTTGGGTCATCGGGTCTTCTCCGAATGAAAATGAACTGGTTGGCAAATTCCTTAGTCCAAATGTCAACATTGGATCGGGCAAGTTAGAAACCTGAGGTATCTTGTTACTTTTAGCCTCTTTTTTTGCGACAAGCATTTTTATTTTAGGACTAACAAAAATTGCCCTGTTTATTAAAGATGGAAGTTCGTTTTCCTGTCCAAAAAGAAACTTAGATGTCGTAATTGTTAAAAGAATTAAAACACATACATAGAAAGTAAAAAAGGGCGAAAGATAAAATGGCATGGTTAGAAGTCGAAACTAAAGCAAAAATTGAAAATGTGGGAAGGATAAGAAAAAAAATTAAGAAAATAGCTAAGCTAAAGAAAAAAGAAAGTAGAGGAGATGATTACTTCGCTTTAAGGGTTAAGCCTTATCCTAAGAAAGCTTTTAGAATTAGATTTGATGGTGATAAATACGTGGTTAATTTTAAAAAGCATTTAAAGAGTTTGTTTAGTAAAGATATTGTTGTTAAAGAAGAATTTGAATTTCCATTAACAAGTATAGACAATAAAATAAATAATTTCCTTTATTTTTTAGAAGATCTTGGTTTTAAAGAATGGCTGAAGAAATTTAAAATTTCCGAATCATATATTTATAAAA
>JADFGB010000332.1 GCA_022567875.1 Bacteroidota bacterium
TGCTGCTATTGGTTATAGGGAATTACATATACCCTGTATAGTAGGTGTAAAGAATGCTACAAAAGCTTTTAAAGACGGAGAGTTAGTGGAAGTAGATGCTAATAATGGAACAATTAGGAAACTAAAATAGCTACTTTTAACCCTTGGAACAGCTTTAATTCTTCAATAATTTGGTTCTCCTCCTACGCTCTTTGAGCTTCGGCGAGACACGGCAACTGAATCTCACGAGGTCCACATTTCGCAACTTTCGTCGTTTTTGGGAAAAGTAGAACGAGTCTACTTTAATGAATTTATGGAAAAGAAAAAGAAAAATCAACATGAACATAAGAGCATATCATTATTAAAGAAAATATCTCATGAACATGAAGAAGGAGATATGCCACATACTCATGAAAAGGATAAGGATCCTTTGATGCATTGGGTTAATGATACTAATATGTGGCACAAATTCTAATGGAAATATTTGTTTTGTTGGGATTGATTTTGCTGGCTCCAATAATATATCAAGTATTCAATAGAATAGCACAGTGGAGAATAAAGAAATTAAATGAATTAAAAAAACGAGTGGATGAAATTACTGAAGGAAAATATAAAAATGAAATTGACGCTGCCTTGGGGAATACGTTAAAAATCAACAACCTTTCTCCTGAAAATTTGAAAAATCTTTTAAAAGCTTTTAAACAAGATGTAATAAAAAAAAGATATGAAAATTTTGATGAAGTTTTAGATTACTGTAAATATTCCGCTAACCCTGTTGGCAAGCTAATTTTGGAATTAAATAATATAAGAAACAGAGATGCTTATAAATATTCTGATAAAATTTGTACGGCACTTCAGTTAACTAACTTTATTCAGGACATCGAAATTGATTACAGCAAAGGAAGAATTTATCTTACTAAAGAAGAATTAAAAAAATTTAATGTGGATGAAAAAGTGTTTCGTTTGAAAGAAAATAATGCTAACTTAAAGAAACTATTGAAGTTTAACATAGAAAGAATAGAAGAAATGTTCGAAGCAGGGAAGTTGTTGCTTCCTTTCCTAAAGGGCAGATTAAAATTTGAAATTGCTTGGACTATACTTGGCGGTAAAAAAATTTTAGAGAAAATTAAAATATCCGATTACAATATTTTTGGTAACAGACCTACTTTATCAAAAATTGATTTCTTAAATTTGTTATGTAAATCAATATTTATAAGATGATAAACCAGGCTAAACAAATAGCAAAGGAAAGTAAAAGCAGTTTTTATTATGCTTTTAAATTGTTACCGCAGGAAAAACGTGATGCAATGAACACGGTTTATGCGTTCTGCCGTAAAACAGATGATATTGTTGATGACAAAAATGCAACCTTAGATATTAAATTTGAGAAACTTCGTAAATGGAGAATCGAATTTGAGAAAGCTTTCCGGGGTCATTCTGAATATTCGTTGCTGAACAAACTTGGCACTACTATTTCCCGCTTTGATATTCCCCTTGACCCATTCTTTGAGCTTATCAAGGGTATGGAAATGGATCTGCAAAAAAACAGGTATTTAACTTTTGATGATCTCTCACTTTACTGTTACCGCGTAGCTTCTACAGTTGGTTTAATATGCATTGAAATTTTTGGATACAAACACAAATCGACAAAGGAATATGCTATAAATCTCGGTATTGCTTTTCAACTTACAAATATTCTCCGAGATATTAAAAAAGATGCAGAGGAAGGAAGAATTTATTTACCTCAGGAAGATTTAGCTTTATTCAATTATCCGGAAAAAGCTCTCTTCGAAAAAACATATAATTCCAATTTTAAAGAACTAATGAAATATGAAACTGAAAGAGCAAAAGAATATTTTGATAAAGCAAATCAATCACTTCAACTTGAAGATAAACCGGCATTGTTTGCCGCAAGAGCAATGCAGCGTATCTACAGCAGAATGTTGAATAAAATTGTTGATGCTGAATACAATATTTATGAAAAAGATATTTCTGTTTCTCTTTTTGAAAAACTTGGAATATCACTCGGGGCATGGGCTAAATACAGTTTAGTCTATTCATGAAAAAATGTGTTGTAATCGGGGGCGGTATTGCCGGACTTACTTCAGCGGTTTACCTTTCCAAATCCGGAATAAATGTAGAACTAATTGAATCTTCAAATAAATTAGGTGGAAGAGCTTATTCTTTTAAAGATACTGCAACGGGATCAACTATAGATAACGGACAGCACATTTTAATGGGTTGTTATAAAGATACTTTAGATTTTTTAAGATTGATAAATGCTGAAGATAATCTGATATATCAAGACAGACTTTCAATTCCTTTCCTAAATAGTAATTCTGAAATATTTAAACTTGAAGCAACAAAATTATTTTACCCGTTAAACTTATTGATGGGTTTGCTTAATTATAATGCTTTAAGAATAGAAGATAAAATATCATTAATTGTTTTCTTTATTAAACTTGCGTTCTCCGATATAAACAAATTAAAAAATCTTACAGTTGAAGGATGGCTTTTTAGAGAAAAGCAAAGCGAGAATTTGAGAAAATCTTTTT
>JADFGB010000031.1 GCA_022567875.1 Bacteroidota bacterium
CTAAAATAGCAAAAAGTAAAGGATCATTGTGTAAAAAATAAAGAAAAAGATAAAAAGGGATACACATGCTTCGACCAATTAGCATTGACCTTCTTAAGCCAATTTTATTCATCATCATTGCACCAATCTCTTCGTGTCCGTGGAAAGTCCACCCTGTTCCATCCACAAATTTCTTTGTTTGTGGTTTTGCAATATCATGTACTAAAGCCGCAAATCTCAACCAAACATCATCAGTGTTTCCCGAAATATTATCTACTACGGTACAGGTATGTAAAAATACTTCCTTGTGATGAAAATCTTTTCTTTGTTCAACACCTTCTAATTTTGATATTTGCGGAAATATTATTGACATTACCTCAGATTTTTGAAGTAGTCTAAGACCAATTGAAGGTTTCTGTGAAGATAATATTTTAATTAATTCATCTGTTATTCTTTCTTGCGAAACAATTTTTAGCCTTTCTTTGTTTAGTTTTGCAGCTTCCATTATTTTTTCATCAACATCAAAACCAAGTGTTGAGGAAAATCTGAATGCTCTCATTATTCTTAATGGATCATCATTAAATGTTTCATTTGGATCGAGAGGAGTTTTGAGAATTTTGTTTTCAATGTCTTGCAAACCTTTATACGTATCAACCAATTCACCAAAATTATTTTGGTTTAAGGAAACGGCAAGAGTATTTATGGTGAAATCTCTTCTTGCAATGTCATCTTCAAAAGTACCGTTGATTACTTTAGGATTTCTGCTCTCTTTATTATAAGATTCTTTTCTCGAATTAACAAATTCAAGTTTTAAATCATTAAAATTAAATTGAGCTGTACCATAATTTTTATAAATATTTATTTTTTTTACATTTAGTTTTTTAGCAAATTTCTCCACAAAATTGTTTTCTTTGCCTACAATCAAAAAATCAATTTCATCACTTTTCTTTTTAAGAAATATATCTCTTACAAATCCTCCAACAATATATAGTTCTACACCAACTTCGTCCGCAATCTTAGAGGCTGTGCTTAAAAATTCGTGATGTTCTATGTCCTTAATTAAGTTCACTGATTATTGAGGAATTAAATAAGAATAAATTGATTTGATTAAAAAATATAAAACAAATTTAAGTTAAAACAGTTAAGAGAACAAATTAAGGACTATCTACAAATGATACTTAATCATTATAGATTTTTTATTGACTTATAATCGAATTATAATTATCAGACATCCAGTTTATTTTATTGTGGTTATATTTTATAAGTTCGTTATTAAATAGATTATTACTTTCCATTTCTGCTTTCTCAATCATATTTTTTGCATTTATAAAATCAAAATTATCCAGCATATACATAGATAAAACATTCAGGGTATAACTATCTTTCAAATTTGCTACTATCTCAGTACTCATAAAGTTTTTAATAAATAGGCTGTATTCAAGATTAATAATTTTTGAAAGTCTGACTGCCACAGGTAAAATTACATCAGCATTGTTTTTATTGATCAACTCTAACAATAATATTAATTTGTCAGTTTGTGTACCATTAAGATAAATATCCAATTGTTTGGAGGAATTCAATAAAATCAGTCTAAGCGATGATAGATGTTCCAGCCAAATATTTGGTTTCTCATTAATTATTTCTTTGTAAAGAGAGTCTGCTTGTTGTGTTTTTTTACTTAGCGAATATAGATCAGCTAACTTAAATTGTAGATTATAATAGTAAGCAGTATTAATAAAATCTTTTAACTTGTGTTCAATTTTATTTAATCCTTCATGAATATTATTTAATTCTTTTGATACTTCGGCATATCCAAATAGTGCATAATAATTATTTGTTTTACCAAGAATCTCTGAATAAATTTTAGATGAATTTTTAAAATTGCGATTTGTAAATTCTATTGCTGCATCTTTTAATCTATCTGAAACATATCTTGGACAAACCTTTTGAAATATTGTTTTTCTTCCAAAATAATAATTAGCTTTTGAGTTATTCCCTTTAGTATTAATATTTTCCAAATAATTATAATATTTCTTTGTTATTTCGTTTAACGATGAATTGTAAATATTAGCAAAATCAGTAACACTATAGAATAATTTAAATTTGGATATTCCGTAATTATCAATTAAAAATTTTGAAAATGAACCGGCATAAATGTATGAAAGAGATGAAGTTTGTCCGAAAAAACTTACTCCGTTAAAGAGACTATTAATATTAATCCTGTAACCGTTTTTCCATGCAAGTGATGCCATATAATCAATAGGATATCCATCATAATAAGGAGAACCTGCAACAGCAATTCCTTCAATCAATGTTGGATTTAACCCATCTGCAACTTTAAATATACCGGTGCCGAAAGACGCTGAAATTATATGTGCTATTTCATGTTCCAAAGTTCTATTATAACTGTCTTTTGTAGTATATATTTGATGCAGCCAAGGTTTAGCAACATCGGCATTTGCAGATCCAAATAGTCTTCCTTTTTCATTGTTATTATTAAAAATAAATGACTCTATTTTTTTATTTACTTCAACATTAAAAAAAATACTAAGCCTTGAAAAATAATACTCGTGATGGAGTGTTATTATTTTAATTTCATTTTCTTTAATATCATTCGGATAATGTATGACAAAGTGTTTAGTAACAACTTTTTTATTTAAGTGTTTTACCAGACTGTTTTTAGTTGTAGAAAAGCCAAGGGAAGGTGAAATAAAAACAAATATCAGAGACGAAATTAGAGCGAAAGCTAATACAATATTTTTTTTTAGATTGTCTTTCTTTCTGAATAGGAATTTAATAAGTAATAAAAAAACAGTAAGAAAAAATATTACATTTATAAATCTGTATAAAACTAATTTCATACTAACGCTTAGTCCCTCATCATATATAGTACCCGGAAAAAAACCAAATATTGGATTAAAAAAATAAATTTGAGGATTGAGGTAAAATTCAATTAATGGAATTAATAGTATTAATAGAAGTAAAATAAGATAAAGTAAAACCGGTTTTTTTTTACTGATAGAAAAGGAAATGGTCCCTAATGTTAAACCAATAATATAAGACGGAATAGTTAAGACCAAATAAAAAAAGACTCCGTCTTTGAATGAGCATGATAATCCCAAAAGTGAATGTGTAAGTGAAATAACGATAGGAATTAGAAGTAATATAATTCCTATTATAGATAAAGATTTAAACAATTTTTTAATGAAATCAAAGTGAGTGCTTAATTTTTTTAAATATGATATTGATATAAAACCTGACAAAAAAGTTATTAGAATAGCATTTACAAAAGAAAATTCGAATCCAAAAACATTTGTTAATGGGAAAAAAAGTAGGATAAAATTTATAATTAAGACAATACTAAAAAGAGCAATTAATTTTCTGGAAAATATTTTTTTCAGCTCATTACGCATTAATATTCAGTGCCTTCAACTCTTTTTATATCTGCACCTAGCATTTTTAATTTCTCATCAATTAATTGATAGCCCCTATCTAAATGGTAAACTCTTAAAACTTCAGTAGTTCCATCAGCTACCAATCCTGCTAAAACCAAGCTCGCACTTGCACGGAGATCGGTAGACATTACTTTTGCACCCTTTAATTTTTTAATACCGGTAATTATAGCCGTATTTTCAATCATTTTAATAGATGCTCCCAATCTTAAAAGTTCGGGAACGTGATTAAATCTATCTAAATAAATATTATCCGTTACATTAGCAACACCTTTGGCAACAGACATTAATGCAATCCATTGAGCTTGCATATCTGTTGGAAATCCTGGATAAACTGCTGTGCTAATATCTATGGGATTTATATCGATATTACTTGCATCTAAAGTGATTAAGTCATTATTTACGAACAGTTTACATCCACTTTCTTTTAGTTTATTAATAAGTATGTTTATATGCTCAAAGTTACAATTTTGTAATTCAATTTTTCCTTTTGTAATTGCTCCGGCTATCAATAATGTGCCTGCTTCTATTCTATCAGGAATAGTATCAATTGTAGCAGGTGAAAGTTCATTTACCCCTTCAATAATTAATTTAGAAGTGTTGATCCCAGAAATTCTTGCTCCCATTTTATTTAAAAATTGGGCTAAATTATTTATTTCCGGTTCCTTTGCAGCATTATTTATAATTGTAGTACCTTTAGCCAAAGTTGCTGCCATAAGTATATTCCCGGTTGCACCTACAGAAGATTTTTCAAAGTTTATTTCAGCTCCGACTAACTTTTTAGCTTTTGCTATAATATAACCTTCCTCAAGTTCTATTTCAGCACCGAGTTTCTTTAGCCCCTCTATATGCAAGTTTATTGGTCTTGGTCCCCACGCACATCCACCCGGTAATGATACTTTAGCTCTGCCGTACTTTGCTAATAAAGGACCCAACACATAAACTGATGCCCGCATTTTTTTAACGTGTTCGTAAGGAGCATTTTGACTTTTAATATTGCTGGTATCTAATGTAAGTGTGTGATCTGTAAATGTTGTTTCAACCCCAAAAAACTCTAAAAGACTAATCATTGTGTTTACATCTCTTAGTCTCGGAGTGTTTCTTAGTATCGATTTTCCGTTTGTGAGTAATGTAGCAGGCATAAGAGCAAGTGATGCGTTTTTTGCTCCGTCAATTTTTACTTTGCCCGATAATTTAGTACCGCCATTTATAATAAATTTATCCAAGATTCTCTCAAAATAAGGGAAGTGTAATATTACTAAACAACTAAATTAGTTTATATCTTTGTCTGAAAATTAAATATTAAGAAATGTAAAATCAATTTGAGTTCAAAATGTTCTTAAGTATTAAACCGTTATTGCCTGTTATAAAAATACTTTTATTATCATTGATTGTAAGACTTTTCAATGTTGAAAAAGTACCGCTCGGTATTTTTTCCCAATGCTCACCGGAATCAGATGTTGTAAGTAAATCGCCTTTATTACCTAATATAAATCCATTTTTGTCGTCAATAAACTTTATATATAACAAGCCGGATATAGTGTTAGAAGGTACTTGTTTCCAGGATGAGCCGCCATTTGTAGTTTTATAAATTTCTCCGCCACCGCCAACTATAAATCCGGTATCCTCAGTTACAAAGTCAACTGAACGTAAATAATTAGTTGTAAACTTTGTAATCTTGTGCCAAGTCTTGCCCATATCGTTTGATTTCAATATTTCCCCACTCCATCCAACAATTATACCTGTATCTTCATTTATAAATTTAACACTGTATAATAATTTATTAACATGAGAGGAAACACGATTCCAAGTATAGCCTCCGTCTTCTGACCTAATGATTGTACCATTAGCTCCTACTGCAATTACAATTGATGTACCTTTTATAAATTGATAATCGAACAAACTTGAAAAAGATTTAGATGTAATTATATCCCAGCTTTGACCACCGTTATTAGTTAAAAGTATCATGCCTTTTTCACCAACTGCAATACCATTAAAATTATCAGAGAAATTAATTTTGTACAAAATATTAGTAATTGAAGAATCAGATATAAACCAAGTATTTCCTGAGTCCGTAGTTTTAAGTATTACACCGTTATTACCACAAGAGAAACCTACAGTTGAATTCACAAATGTAACAGAATTCAGATTTTCATTTGTAGGAGATTCAATCTTTATCCAATTTGATTTTAAAATATAGGCAGGATTTGAGACATAAGTGTTTTTACCAGTATCCCTTACTTTAGATATATAATCATCATTTATCCAAAATTTTGAAACAGTATTGTAAACAAAATAGACTAATGCAGCAAACAGTAAAATTGTTAACGAAAACCATAAAAAATATTTCGACCTTTGTTTAACTGTTGTTATTCGTTGATCTCCGGTTAAAAATATCTTTTGTTTAGCTTTAGTTTTAAATTTTATTTTAGTTTTCTTTTTTTCTTTTTCGGTTTTGACATTCAGTAATTCAATTGATAATTGATTTACTTCATTTAAAAAATCTTCGCAAGTTGCATATCTTTTTGATAGAGATTTTTGTACAGCTTTTGCAATAATAGTATCTACAGCCGGAGGAACTGATGCTATTAAGGATGATACTTTAGCAGGATTTTTTTTAAGATGAGCTTCCATAATTTCATAATCTGTTCCGGTATCAAATGGTGTTCTGCCTACAAGCATTTCAAAAAAAGTTATTCCCAAGGAATATATATCACTTTGATTAGAAGGCTCCTTGGCTTTAACTTGTTCCGGACTCATATAAAGTAATGTACCAATTTTTGTTCCGGTCTTTGTTAAAGCTCTACCTTCTGTTAGAGATTTTGAGATACCAAAATCCATTATTTTAACTACACCCTCATTATTTAAAATAATATTCGAAGGTTTAATATCTCTGTGAATAAATCCCTTGAAGTGTGCATAACCGATACCGGCTAATATCTGTTTAAGAATTGATAATGCATATTGTAATTCTAATCTACCAAGTCTTTTTATTAAACTTTCTACAGTTTCCCCTGAAACATATTCCATTATTATGCCTAATATTCCGTTTTCTTCAGCAAAACCGTAAACAGGTACAATATTAGGATGATTTATTTTTGCTTGGTGTTTAGCTTCTCTCTTGAATCTCTCTAAAAAATGAGGATTGGAAAGTAAATCGGAGTTTAAGATTTTTAGTGCAACAAACCTTTCCAATTTAAGATCAAATGCTTTGTAAACAATACCCATTCCCCCTTGACCAAGGATTTCAATGATCTTATAATGTTCAATATTTCTACCGATCATTAATGTACCTCAGCTAATAAAACAAAGGAATAATTATCCGGTGCCCCTCTATCTTCAATTATCTGGCTTATTTTATCTGCAATGTTGCTTAAATTATTACCATTAATTAGTTTTTCTATCTCTATGTCATTAAGCACGCCGGATACTCCGTCAGTACATACAAAAAATCTATTATTTTCTTTTTTCTTTAACTTTATTTTACTTAAATCAACTTCAATATCAATTCCATCACCAAGAGCACGGGTTATAATATTTTTATTTGGATGGTTTTCTGCTTCTTTTAAAGTTATATGACCTTCGTCCACCAATCTCTGAACTAAAGAATGATCCTTAGATAATAATTGTAATTTACCTTTCTTAGAAGAATAAATTCTTGAATCACCTACGTGTCCCCAATGAGCAAAATCTTTTTTTAAAAAAAGGACTTCTGAAGTAGTACCCATACCTGATAAATTTTCATCTTTAGAACTTTGTTTTATAATGGATTCGTTTGCCTTTTTAATGGAGTGTTGAATCCTTTCAACAGCACCTAGTTTATTCATATTCTTGAATTCAGAACTAATAGTATCAACTGCTAATTTTGAAGCAATTTCTCCCCCAAGATTTCCTCCTAATCCATCACATACAATAATTAAAAGTCCGCCGTCAATTTCAAAAATACCAATGTGATCTTCGTTATGTTCTCTTTTTAGTCCTGTTCTGGAAGCTGTGATGTAGTTAAATATCATATAAAAAGTAATTATTGGAAACTATAATTTATAATTTAATATTGTTCATAAAATTATTTATTTTAAGAAAATTTTAAGAACTTTAATAATTTGCTAAACTGAGTACTTGGGTTTATATTTACATTTTGTTTTTAAAAAAAAAGTTAATATTGTTTTTGTACGAATATTACTTTAATAAAATTGAAAATATTAAAGTAATTATATATAAAAATTTAACTATTGACAACTAAATATAACCTAAATTTTACTAAAATTAAATTTTGCGAGAATGGCGAAATTTGGTAGACGCGCTAGATTTAGGATCTAGTACCGAAAGGTATCGGGGTTCGAGTCCCCGTTCTCGCACAATATTTATGAATTAACTCAATTATTAGTTACGCTGAGGATGATGTGGACTTAAATGTACAGGAAGTTTCTTCATCGGAAAAAGAGATAGAAATAACTCTTAAGTATGAGGAAGTAAAAAATGATATTGAAGCAGAAGTAAAAAAGCAATCAAAAAAAATTCAACTTCCAGGATTTCGTAAAGGAAAAGTACCGGCAATAGTTTTAAAAAAGCGTTTTGGTGATTCTTTGGAATATGAAGCCTCTGAAAAAATTGCCAATCAGCATTTCTGGAAAATTGCTGATAAAGAATCTTTAAATCCAATTGGTCAACCGAAAATGATCGATTTGAAATTTGAACCCGGTAAGGATCTTAAATTTAAAGTTATATATGATATTGTACCCAAAATTGATGTGAAAGATTATACAGAACAGAAAATTGAAATTCCTGATTTTATTGTTAAAGATTCTGAAGTTGAAAAAGAAATTAAACATATCCTGCATTCAAATAAAAAACTCGAAGAGGCTGAACTGGTTGGGAACGATAATAATTATCTACTTGATGTTCAACTTTATCGATTAAATAAAGATGGAGAACCAGAGAATGATAAAGGTGAGAAAATTCAAATTGATCTTACAAATGAAGGTGTAAATAAGAATATAATTGAAAATGCTAAGGGCAAAAAAGTTGGTGATTTTTTTACTTTTGGATTTGATGATGAAAGAACAATAAAGAATGACAAAAACGAAGATGAAAAAATTAAGGAACATTTTGATTACAAAGTACAGATAAATGAAATTAAAAAAATAATTTTACCGGAGTTAAATGAAGAATTCATTAAAAAGGTTACAAAGGATAAAGTTTCGAATGAAGAAGACTTAAAGATGGAAATAAGAAAAGATATTCAAAATTACTATGATAGGAAGGAA
>JADFGB010000333.1 GCA_022567875.1 Bacteroidota bacterium
AATAAAAACGGTCTTCCGGATATTTTAGAAGAAGCAAAGATTGGACTTGATTGGATGAAAAGAGCAAATTATAAAAAAGGTAAGTTAGTAACTCAAGTTCAGGATATAAAAGATCATCAAGTCGGCTGGCGGCTACCGGAAAATGATACTCTCCGTTATAACAGATCAGGATATGTTGGAATTGGTAAAAATCAAATTGGATTATATGCAGCAACAATGGCATTAGCTTATAGAATTTGGAAAAATAAATTTAAGGATAATGATTTTGCAAATGACTGTTTAAATAGAGCTAAAGAATTATACTCTATAAAAAATAATGTTCCTGATATTGATAATATGATTTCAGGATTTTATCAGGATTCAAGATTTTTGGGTAAATTAGCTCTTGGAGCTGTAGAATTATTTATATCGACACAAGATTCTACTTACCTAAAAGATGCTGTAAATTTTGCAGATAGTGGTGGTTCTGATTATTGGTGGAGTTGGGGGGACATTAACTCACTTGCAGATTATAAACTTGCAACTTTGATTCCACGTTTTGAAGATTATCTTAAAAATAATTTAATTCATTTTAGAAACACCTCAAAAAATTCTGTGTTTGGTGAAGGGATGCCATATTCCTGGGGAACTACAAATTCATTTTTAGGAATAACCTTACAGTCAATACTTTATAAAAGACTTACTGGAGAGACAAAATTTGATTCTTTAGCTGTTACACAAAGAGATTTTATACTTGGTAGAAATCCTTGGGGAATTAGCTTTATTTATAATATTGGCAGAGTTTTTTCAAAACATCTTCATTCACAAATTGCATTTTTTAACAGAGGATATTTACCCGGAGCTTTAAGCGCGGGTCCAGCCCCTTTATCTATTCTTAAAAATTACAATATAAAAAGAGAAAGATTATTGTTTAATTATTTTAACACTGATTCAGTAAAATATTATGACGATAGATGGGATTATATAACAAACGAACCAACTATAGTTGGCAATGCAACAGCATTGTTTGTTTTTGGTTATTATAAATTATAGGCTAATAAAAATTACACTTAAAAACCTCTTTTTTTTTAATCTAAAACATTGGCATTTTTATACCATTTAAAAAACTATTTAGAACTGAATTTTACTCTAATAAGAGTACATACTCAAAGTAAGAAAAAACTTCTTTCCTCTTTTATTTATGCGATTATATAGTAAATTATATGTTTATTAAGCTTTATTAACCCTTTGTCGATAATATTGACCCTTAATAGAAAAAATTCAATTATTAAATCTATTATATTTGCTTTAATTTAATTATTTGCTATATTAAATTAAAATATCCGATTAAAGGTAATATTCTTCTATAAAAGGTAAATAAGTTTCAAATATTTTTTTTATTACAATTTATAAATATTAAACTATTTTTCTTCTGTATAAATACCTGATTTCCTAACTATAAATTGTAAAAAATAATTTATTTTTAAGTACAATTAAAAGCATTTATGTGATAAATGTAACATTTTAATACAGATTAATATTAATTTATTTTTAATTATTAATTATAATATATGTTTTAAGCCAAAATTCAAATAAAATTTGGAAATTTATTTCGGCATAATATTTGGATTAGGTTTCTCTAAGAATAGGAGAAAACTATGGGAAGCAAATTACATTTATTTTCATCGGGGATACCAATTATTGACAAAGTCTGGGGAGGCTTATATAAGGGAGCGACTTACATATTAATTGGCTCACAAAACTCAGGAAGAACTTTACTGGCTTTACAATATGCAAAACATTGCGTATTACAAGGACAGGTTTGTTTGTATTTTACATCAATGCGTCATACGGAATTATTTATTCACGCTGCTACAATTGATTTTGATCTGCAGCATTATATGAATAAAAACTTAGTTGTTGTAATAAAAGTTAGCGAACCATCAATGGGTAACGGAACAAGATCAAATGATGAAATATTAATGGATTATATGAATGATATTGCCATCGTTGTAAAAGAACATAATGCAGACAAAGTAGTTTTTGATGATCTCACACAATTTGTTGGTTTTAATAATTTGCAATTATTAGAAAATACTTTTATTAATACAATTGAAACAATTGAAGCAAAAGATAAAACAAGTTTGTTTTTACTTTCAGATCCTGTAAGTGAAAATGCAAGATCAATTGTTAATAAAATTGTTAACAATTCGACAGGTGTAATATATTTAGAAAAAAGATACGGCGAAGAAAACAGGGGTGTAATTACAATCACTCCTATGGTTGGCCATCCAGAAGGTAAGGTAAAAGCTCATTATTATTTGAAACCCTATGAAGGTATATCGCTAGTATTTCAAAATGAGCCTGTATCTTCAAAATATAATTTAGACAATGATATGGCTGTTAGTTTTATGGAAAATGATAATTTTGAATTTAATAATCAAAATCTAGATATGGATGATGATTTCAATTTAGATGAAGGAAGAGCTAATTAAAGAAATTAATAATCAATAATAAACTTAGAGAAAATAACAATGAAACGTAAAA
>JADFGB010000334.1 GCA_022567875.1 Bacteroidota bacterium
ATACCTTGACCGGTAATGCTCATGAAAGATTCTGTCTCTTCTAAATCTATTCCTTTTAATCTTGCATAATTAATTACAGCCTCACCCAAGGGGTGTTCTGAACTTTTTTCTACCGAGGCAGTTAATTTTATTAATTCATTTTCTGTAATATCTACTGGGTTTACAGAATTTACAACCGGTTTACCTTCCGTTATTGTTCCTGTTTTATCAAAAATAATTGTGGATATTTTATGTGCCTGTTCAAGACTTTCACCGTTTTTAATTAAAATACCTAATTGTGCACCTTTGCCGGTGCCAACCATAATAGCCGTTGGAGTTGCAAGACCTAAAGCACAAGGACACGCAATAATTAAAACAGATACAAAATTTACAAGTGCATTATTAAAACCTGCACCGTCCGTAATAATCATCCAGGTTATAAATGTAATAATTGCAACACCAATTACTACAGGGACAAAAATACCAGCAACTTTATCTGCTAAATTTTGGATGGGTGCTTTACTACCTTGAGCATCTTCAACCATTTTAATTATTTGACCAAGAAGCGAATTATTTCCTATGGCTGTAACTTTATATTCGAATGAACCGGTTTTGTTTATTGTACCTCCAATTACTTTACTTCCCACAATTTTTTCTACCGGAATACTTTCACCTGTAATCATTGCTTCGTCAACTGCTGAGTTACCTCTTATTAACTTTCCATCGGCAGGAATTTTGCTTCCAGGTTTTACAACAACTATATCATTAAGCTTTAATTCATTCAAATTTATCTCAATTATTTGGCCCTCTTTTTTTATAAAAGCAGTATTAGGTCTAAGTCCGATTAGTTTTTTTATAGCAGTCCCTGTTTTAGATTTTGCTCTAACTTCTAAATATCTGCCTATAAGAATCAGAGTAATGATGACAGCGGCAGTATCAAAATACACATGCATATTACTACTATTACTGTAAATTATTTTTGGGAATAGCGTAACTATTGTGCTGAAGATAAAAGCTGAACCTGTTCCAAGAGCAACTAATGTATTCATATCAACTGTGGAGCGTTTAAGATTATTCCAAAATATGATAAAAAATCTTTTACCTGTAATAAAGATCATTGGTACTGTTAACAAAAAAAGAATTTTATTAATATCATCAGAAGTAAACAAATTGGAAAAGAATTTACCTCCCATACTTAATATTAGAATGGGAATAGTTATGATTATTGAAAGAACAACATCCTTTTTTAACTTTAACTCAAAAATTTTTGCTTTATCATCCTTCTTGTTTTTTTCCATTTCTGTTTCATTTGCCTTCGTTTTCTCATCTGGTAATTCAATTATATAACCTGCATCTTCAATTGCTTTAACAATTTTATTATAATTTATTTTACTTTTATCAATTTTAAAGGAAGCTTTTTCTGAGGCAAAATTAACCGAAACATTTTTAATACCATCAATTTTTTTTAATGTTTTCTCTACTCTTGCTACACAGCTAACGCAAGTCATTCCAATTATCGGAGCTGTAATATTTTCATTCTTAACATTCATTACTATACTCACTAATTTTTATTTCTTTCTATTAACTTAAAGCCTGCTTCATCAATTGCTTCCAACAGATCATTATCAGAAAAATTATATTCAATCTCCGCAGAACCGATATTAACTTCTATTATATTAAGTTTTAATTTTGATAATTCTTTTCGTACAGCAATCACACAATGTTCGCAAGACATTCCTGCTATTTTTAATTTTTCTCTTTTCATTTTATACTTAATTCTTTTAAATAAACTTAATGACTAAACTAAGGTTTTTAAACAAAGTTGTATTATACAATTTTATAAAAATTTTATAAAATATTAAGGTATGCTATCTATTAAATATTAGAATAATTTTGAATTGACAAAACTATCAAACTTTATCTAAAGGGATTCTTTTTTTGTACTTCAATTTTTTAAATTTGGTGGGAGTAAAACCCGTTACTTTTTTAAACTGACTTGATAGATATTGAACACTGCTGTATCCTAATCGGTAGGAAATTTCACTTAATGTAAGCTGATTATAAACAAGTAATTCTTTAGCTTTTTCTATCCGTTGATTTATTATATAATTTTCTACTGTATGATTTTCTAAAGATGAAAATAAATTACTTAAATATTGGTAACTATATCCCATCTTCTTTGAGATATAATCGGATAATTTTTCATGAGCACCAAGTTCTTCACTTTGATAATGGATAAATTCAATTATAAAAATTTTAATTTTTTCTATTAATTTGAATTGTTCATTATCAAGCAACTCAAATCCATTATTATTAAGAATTTCTTTAATTATTCCATTTTCCCATTGATCTTCACAATAGTGTTGCGGTTGATAATGTACTTTATCTCCTATTCTTAATTTTGCAATATCAATCATTGTCTTTCCATTTCTCTGTCATTTCTGAAAATTCATCCGGTAAAATCACTCTGCCGCAGTCTATACATTCCCTTGCAAAGTCATCTGTTAATAAATCTGTCCCCGCTTTATAAGCATCTGCCGGAT
>JADFGB010000335.1 GCA_022567875.1 Bacteroidota bacterium
AAGATTCCCTTTGCAATGAGAGTAGCTAAAGCAACGTTCATAGATTATCTTGCAGGTGCAATGCATACGGTAGTGGAAGCAGCAATAAGCCCATTCGAAAAAACTGTAACTTGTGGTGGTTTAACAAGCCCGATTGATTTCAAAGGTGATGCTGGTATTTTAAGCACTATTTTTATTGATCCCGGCGGAACTGATGATGGTATAATTTTAGAAAATGCTATTATCGAAAATATGTTACTCACTATTGACTTCAATGAAAGAGGACAGTTAAGAAATATGCAGGCTTCAGGCAACTGGGTTGGAAACAAGATGCAGTTTGAACAGACATTATCCGGCACACCTATGGTGAAACCATTAGCAGGTTATTTCAATGATACCGATACTTGGGGAGCTTCAACATTCACTATAAACTGTTTACAAACTTAATTTTACCGTTTCACTTTTGCCCTTTCACCTTTTCCAACTGTTCAAAATATTTTTTAATTAATTCTTCATAATCTTTACTGTAGCCCTCATTTATTGCTTTTAATAATTCGTCCCTTAGCGTATTTTTTCTTTGTTCATCCAAAGTAAAATTATCAGGTGAAAGTCTAATTACATCTTTACCCGTAAATGATTCTCTTCTCTTATCATAATCTCTTTCATTTACGGAGCGCTGTGCATCCAGCAGCTTCGATAATATTCTTTCCTGAACCTGCACAACATTATCGTCAAGCCGGCTGTTGTTCATATTTGTAATAACTTCCTGCATACGATTAAGAATATCATCTAAATCAGCAGCGAGTGATTTTGATTTACCCGTGGTTTTTGCTTCCTTGTTCAACTCTTGCAAAGATTTACGAATTAACCCCTGTTGCTGTTGTAGTTTTTTTAATTGAGATAATTGTTGTTGTGTAAATTTACCGTTATTCTGTTGTAACATTTTAGAAAGATTATTTAAGTTCATTTGTTGTTGAGCCATTTGTCCCAACTGCTGCATAAGCGACATCATTCCGCCTTGACCCCCACCCTTCATCATTGATTCTAAAGATGATTTAAGTAAATCAGAAGCATCGTTTAAAGAACCCATTGCCTGAAGCTGTTTGCTAGAAGAAAGATAACCGTTTCTATTTTGTAAAGATTTAATGGAGCCAAGCATATTCCTTCTTGCATCTCCCAAAGCCTTACCCATTTCGGGAGTAATTGCAAAAGTCTTTTGTGAGAGCTTGCTTAATTGCTGCATCACCCTGTTAAGACTTCTGATCAGTTCATTTTGTTTTTTAGCATTTTCTCTAAAAGAAGATAAATTCCCAGAATTATTTTTTGTTTTTGTATTGAGATTTTCCTCTTCTTTTGAAAGAGAAATTAAATCATCAATACTTTTCATCATCTCGACAAATGTTTCCATTTGGTTCTTTTGTCTCATTTCTTTTTGAAGCTGAGAAACCATACTCTTCATTTTTTTTATGTTTTTTGAAAGCTGCTGTTGAAACTGTAAGGCATCTTTATTTTTATTGTTTTGTAAATTCTTGAAAATCTTTTCGGATAACTCTTCATTCTTCTGTTTGTTGAATTCATTTCTAAGAGAATCGAGAGATTCAGTCGGCATATCGGAGAGTTCTTTCATCAGTTGTTTTAATTTATCCAATTCCTTTTTAAAATTTTCCAGCGATTTGGTGACCTGCTTTTGTTTTTTTGCAAGCTGTTTGTTTTTATCAGGGTTACTTTTAGCTGTATTATTTTTAATATCTTTTTCTTTCTTTTCGATCTCTTTAGTTCGTGTTAAAAGCTCGTCTATTTTTTGTGCTACCTTGATTCGTTTTAAAAGATTGAGTGTTCTTTCAATGCTATTTTTAAATTGTTCTTCGTTGAATTTGAAATTCTTTAAAGCATCCTGTATTTTTTTTCTGTCCAAAGAGGAAAGAAGATTCTGCATCTGTTCAAAAGCTTTTTTCATTTCCTCATTTGAAAAAGAATCCATAAGTTTTTGCAGCTCTAAATATTTTTCCAAAGTTTCATCTGAAAGAAGATTATTCTGTTTCAGTTTATCCGTCATTTTTTTTAGATCATCTGCAATCTTTGCTGCTTTTTTTTGTAGCTCTTTAAATTTTTTAGCAGCTTGTTTTAAAGTGCTTTGTTCTTTCCAGTCAATTTTCTTTTTGTTCTTCTTTAAATTCTGGGCGATCTTTTGAAGACTCTTATGAAGCTCTTCTGCTTTTTTTAATGTTTCTTTTAAATCACTGAGAGAATTTTTATATGTTTTATCAGTTTGTGCCAATAATTCATTTAATGATGGAATTCGCACTTTTATTGTTTTAGTTTTACTGGATTTTGGTCCGCTTACAAAATCGTTATCAAAAATTTCTACATAAAAACTCATCACCTCATTTGCAGATAAGTTTAGGTCAATCAAATTCCATATATAATTTATTTTATCAATATTATTTTTATTGTTAAAAGGAATATTGATTGAATGTAAATCGCTATTATTTTGATCGATTACAAAAGAATTAATTTTATATTTTAATTTCAATTT
>JADFGB010000336.1 GCA_022567875.1 Bacteroidota bacterium
TCAAAATCAGTTCTAAAATTTTTCTGCTGTACGGTAATAGATGGCTCAAATTCAATATCATTTTGTGGGTATGCTTTTAATATCCTTTGAAAAATGTTATCAAAATATTTATCACCGCTTAAATTTGGTTTTAATTCTTCAGCTATTGAATGTGCCTGTCTAAATTGGAACATGCCGAAAAGAGATTCCAATTCCATAATATAAGCTTCAGTAAATTCACCTTTTAAAGATGGAGTATCTAATATTTTTTTTGCACACCATAGTGAAAGCCAATATTCTTTTTGTTTAAGTCCAAGAAGTCCTTCTTTTAAATAAGCTCTTTTTTTATTGAATATACCTTTAAGGAAACCTTCCCCGTAACCGAGTGTAATTTGCAACCATTTCTTTATCTGTAATAATTTCTCACTGTCTTTTTTATCTATTTTAATAGCTTTTTCAATTTCTTCCAATCCTTCAAAGTATCTGCCTAATCCGGCTAATGCTTTAGCTTTGTTTAAATGGGCCCAGGAAAGTAAATTTGGTTTTTTTGAAATAGTCCAGTCAAGATCGGCAAGAGCTCCCTCAAACACGCTCATCCTCATCAGCAGGTAACCGCGGTAAAGTCTCGGGTTTACATCCTCACCTCCAATTTCCACTGAAAAGTTAGCCATTTCAAGTGCTTCTGTAGGTTCGCCGTTTTCTAAATATGCCCAGGCAAGGCAGGAAGCAGCGTTAAAATCTTCGGAATTTTCTTCGTGTAATTTTTTAGCTGTCGTGAGCGCCATTCTGTATCTTCCTTGACGCAGATGCTCATAAGTTTCTTCTAAAATTGTTTTATAATCTTCAGAAATTGTTTCCATATAAGATTAAATTTGTTGTAATTTCAATAATTGTAAGTACTTAAGTTTTTTTATCTTGAATAAGATGTTTCAAAAAATAAATATAACAGTAAATATACGCTAAATGAAAGAAAGTAATTATTTATCTTACTTTTTAAAATTAAAAAAATATTAAATAGAATGTTATAAAAAATGATGAAAAATTTTTATGACCATATAGGATTATTTACAGATCACTATGAATTTACAATGGCTCAGGGTTATTACCTTGACGACAGAGTAGAAACAAAAGCTTGTTTTGATTACTTCTTCCGTAAAAATCCGTTTAATTCCGGTTATGTAATTTTTGCCGGGTTACAAGATTTTTTGGAGATGCTTTCTAATTATAAATTTAATAACGAATCAATTTCACATCTTAGGAGAATAGGTTTCGATGATAATTTCCTTAAATACTTAAAGGAATTCAAATTCAACGGAGATATTTACGCACCAAATGAAGGAGAAGTTATATTTAGCAATGAGCCGGTTTTACGGGTTGAAGGCAACATTATTGAGACTCAATTAATAGAAAGTTTACTTTTGAATGTATTGAATTTTCAGTCCTTGATTGCAACCAAAGCATCTCGTATACGTTATTCGGCCGGCGATAGATTGGTTATGGATTTCGGACTAAGACGTGCACAGGGGTTTTCTGCAATACACGCAAGCAGAGCCGCAATAATCGGTGGAATAAACAGCACATCGAATGTTTACAGTGCTTTCAAATACGATTTATTATCTTCAGGTACCTTGGCACATTCGTGGATTCAAAGTTATGGTGACGAACTAACTGCATTCAGAAAATATGCTGCAGCATTTCCAAAAAATTGTGTTTTTCTTGTAGATACTTATAATACATTAAAAAGCGGTTTGCCTAATGCAATAAAAGTTGCTAAAGAGATGGAAGAAAAAGGGCAGAAGCTTTCAGCAATTCGTTTGGATAGCGGAGATTTAGCATACTTAAGCAAGGAGGCAAGAAAAATTTTAAATGAAGAAAATTTAAGATATGTTAAAATTGTTGCATCCAATCAACTTAATGAGTATTTAATTAAAAGCTTGATAGATCAGGGAGCACCTATTGATGCATTTGGTGTCGGTACAAATTTAATAACAGGGCATAGTGATGCGGCACTTGACGGAGTTTATAAACTTAGTGTTATTGATAATAAACCTACTCTTAAAATATCTGAGAATATAGAAAAAATTACATTACCTGGGACAAAAAAAATATATAGGTTTTATAACGGTAACGGAAAATTTTATGCCGATGGAATAGTATTGGATGATGAAGAAGAAATTGATATTATCTGTAACCCAATTGATTTACACAGATGTGTCACTGTATCGGAGTTAAAGAAAGAAGAATTATTACATAAAATAGTTGAAAAAGGTGAAACTATATACAAGAAAGAAAGCGTCTATGAAATTAGTCAATATGTTAAAAAAAGATTGAAATTATTGCCCGAAGAACATAAAAGGTTTGATAATCCTCACATTTACAAAGTGGGAATTAGTAAAAAATTACTTAATTTAAAGAGTGAATTGATTAACAATTATGAGAATTAAAAAGAATATATAAAATGAATAGAGCATTATTGATTGTAGACGTGCAGAATGATTTTTGTCCCGGAGGAGCTTTACCTGCACCT
>JADFGB010000337.1 GCA_022567875.1 Bacteroidota bacterium
GAAGAGCTTACATCAAAATTTGATGTAAGATTTAAAATATTTTATTCTCCATATGCCGAAAAAGAAAATAACAATAGGGTTTATTCTTTTGAACTATTAAATAATAATGATGAAAAAATAGCATTAGTTTCTTTTGAAATACCTCTATTGGAGAATCAGCTAAGTAAAATAAGTTCTTATTCATCTTTAATTCAGTCATTACTTTTAATTATTGCTTTTTTAATGCTGATTCCTTCTTTCAGAAATGATTTCAAAAAAATAAAACACAAAAGCATTAAAATATTTTTATTAATAATTTATTTGTTCTTATTTCGTTTACTGCTTTTTAATGCAAAAGATTTATTTGATTTTCTAATACCGGGTCTAACTGATCCTTCGTTATTTTCTTCTAAATTTGTTTATGGTTTTGTTAAATCACCAATTGATTTTTTTATTTCTGTTTTATTTGTTCTGATTATTAGTATAAAAATTTATCAATTCGGCAAATCATTTTTAATACTAAATAATAAAAGTAATCCGTTATTCCGTAATACTCTCCGTCAGTCTCCGTCGCCGAGACAAGCGTTTCCGAGACGAGCTAACGAATGGAGATACTTACATATTGTTTCTCTTCCATTTCTATTAATATTATTTTTGTATTTGATTAGAGGACTGAATGCCTCTGTTAAAAGTGTAATCTTCGATTCAACTTTACGCTACTTTAAAGAACCTAATCTAATTCCCGACTTACCAAGTTTATTAATGAATCTGAATGTTTTATTGTTGGGGTTTTCATTTATACTAATATTAATTGTTATTCTTCTTTTTTTCTTTTCGATTTATAATAGTTCAAGCAATAAAATATTTTACTTTTTTTCTTGTTCCTTATTTGTTGTTTTTCAAATTTGTGGCTATTATTTCATAGATTTACAGACACAACCTCTTATTACTCACTTCTTAAGTTTTGTTATTATTATTTTATTATTCTTGGTCTCAATTCGGATTTATCACACAAACCCTCTATCAAGATATAATTACTTTTATATTGCAGTTACTGCCTCTATAATTGTTGTTTCATTGATGAATTACTTTAATCTTGACTTGGAAAAAGAATCTCTTAAAACCACTGCGCTTGAGGTTAACAGATCGAACGATAATTTATTTGAATATTTTGTTAGTGAATTATTAATTGATGCTTCAAATGAGGGCACTGTAAAAAATTCATTTATGATCCAAAATACAAATTATAATGCATTAGCATTTAAAATATGGAGCGGTTCTTCTTTGCAAAAAGAATCTCTTCCATCATCTGTAGTAATATTTGATAGAAATAAAATACCTGTCGGTAATTTTAATCTTGGGCTTGGAGAAGATGCTGTTTTAGATAAATCTTATTTAAATGAAGATGCATTAGCTCCTGAAATATTTGAAATTATTGACGATGATTTACAGTCTGCTTCAATAATAACTGGCTATATACCAGTTAAATTAAATAATATTACGGTGGGGTTTATTTCTGCTTCTGTTAAATTTAATTTAGAAAATTTAGGACTGCAAACTATTCCAGATTTTTTAGCTTCAAATCTTAATATTGTTAACTCAGTTATAAATATAAATCAACTCAAAATATTTACTTTTGAAAATTCAAAAGTAACGCAAATCTTCAGTGATATATACCCTTCTTTAGATCAGGTTAAACCGATATTAAATGCTAATTTTTCAAAGTATAATGAAGCCTGGATTTATTTAACATTAAACAATGAACGGTATTTAACATATGTTTTAAAATCCCAAATAAATGATGAAGATAAAATAATTTCCGTATCAGTTCTTCAAAAAGATTTATCGTGGAATCTATATAACTTTTTTAAGTTATTTATTGTTCAAAGTATATTCATGCTGGTTTTATTAATTTTCCTTTTCTTTTCTAATATTAAAAAAACTACGTTTACTTTTCGGGCACAACTGCTAATAGCTTTTCTCATTATTGCAATTATACCGGTCGTTTTATTAGCTGTTTATAACAGAGGTGTTGTTGAAAAAAAATCAATTACTGCTATTTCACAAGGATTAAATGAACGTGCAAAATATGTGGAAGAACATATTCGCTCACAAATTGCAAAGCACGAAGAAAGAGCTTTCCCAATATTATTTAATAATACTGCAAAAGAGCTGAGTATTTCTTTTTCCGTTTATAAAGGAACCGATCTACTATTCAGCTCTAAGCAGCAATTTTATGATACAAAAATATTTAACACTAAATTAGATCCTATTGCACACTACTATATAAATTATTTAAACTATAAAAAGTTTATAGAGGAAGATCATTTAGACCGATTTACTTATCAAACAATTTATAAAAAAATTAATTTAAAGAACGAAAATTATATTATTAGTGTTAACAATGCATTTAATAAAGTAATTATTCCGTATTCAGTTATAGATGTTGATGTGTTCCTTTTTGGGATGTATTCTTTTGCCGTTATTCTTATAATTATTTTCAGCACAATTATATCCAACAGAATAT
>JADFGB010000338.1 GCA_022567875.1 Bacteroidota bacterium
TTTCTTTCATACCTCTTGTAGTTACGGCTGCTGTGCCAACTCTTATTCCGCTGGTTATAAAAGGACTCCGTTCATCAAATGGAATCATATTCTTGTTAACTGTTATGCCTGCTTTTCCTAATGTTATTTCAGCATTTTTTCCTGTTATATCTTTATTAATTAAATCAATTAACATCAAATGGTTATCAGTCCCACCTGATATAATGCTAAATCCATATTCACTTAATTTTGTTGCTAATGTTTTTGAATTACTTATAATTTGTTTAGTATAATTTTCAAATGAATCATTTAACGCTTCACCAAAAGCAACAGCTTTAGCCATAATTATATGCATTAAAGGTCCGCCCTGAATACCGGGCATTACTTTACTATCAATTAATTCTGACATCATTTTAACTCTTCCGCTTTTTGGTGCTGTTACACCCATTTTATTTTCATAATCTTTACCCATTAAAATAATACCGCCTCTGGGACCACGTAATGTTTTGTGTGTAGTTGAAGTAACAATATCACAATAAGGAAGCGGATTTTTCAACAACCCTTTTGCAATTAATCCTGCAGGATGTGCCATATCACATATTAAATATGCACCCACAGAATCAGCAATTTCTCTAAATTTTTCATAATCCCATTCACGTGAATAAGCACTTGCACCCATAACAATCAGTTTAGGTTTTTCTTTATTTGCAATATCAGAAATTACATTATAGTCTAATTTCTGTGTCTCTTTATTAAGTGTATAACCGACAGCCTGATAAAGTTGTCCGGAAAAATTAACCGGTGAACCATGTGTAAGGTGACCTCCGTGTGCTAAACTTAATCCCAAGAATTTATCCCCTGGTTTTAACAGTGTCATTAAGACAGCCATATTAGCTTGCGAACCGCTATGAGGTTGAACATTTACATATTCAGCATCATATAATTTTTTCAATCTATCCCTTGCAATATCTTCCGCCATATCAACAAACTCACAACCACCGTAGTATCTTTTACCAGGATAACCTTCTGCATATTTATTTGTCAATATTGTACCTGCCGCTTCTAATACCGAAGGACTTACATAGTTTTCAGAAGCAATTAATTCAAGGTTTTCTAATTGTCTTTTTGTTTCAAATTCAAGTACTTTTGATAATTCTTTATCTGCCTGCAAAACTTTTCCTTTTATAATTATATCTAAAATAAATTAACATTCTAATGTAACTATTTATCAAATTTTTATCTACAAATTAAAAGAGTTGATGAATTAATTCCTAAAAAAAAAGGCTTCAAAATATAAATCTTGAAACCTTCAAAATATTCTTTTTTTAAAAATATTATTGTACTGTTATACTTCGTCCTATCCAATTAAAATTTTTGCCTGATATATTGATGGTAGCTCCTTTTTTAAAACCTCTAAAGAAATAATCTTCATTTGTAGGTACAGAAGAACGCAAAGCTTTTATTCTATTTCTAGCTTGATCAAGTGTAGACTCAATTCTTAAAGCTTTACGATATGTTTGAACTGCTAATAAATAAACAAGTTTATCTTGAAAATCAAATTTATGTTTTCTTGCACTCAATTCATATAACAATCCTTCATAATAAATTGGTAATCCCCAGCTTTTATCTAAATTATAAGCTTTACGATATTCTACTCTTGCTCTGGAAAACATTCCCCTGTCTTTATAAATTATACCCAAGTTCAAATGGTTTTCTTTTTTGCCGGGTTCTAAGCTAACTAAAGTTTTATAAGCTTCAACAGCTTTTTTGAGATCTCCAATTTTTTGATATGCTGTTGCTAACTGAATCCAATAATTAATTGTCTTTGGAGCTTTCTTAGTTAAAAATTCCAACCCTATAATTGCTTTATTATATTGATTTGCTCTTTGGGCAATAGATACATATTTCCAAGCTTTACCAAGATTATTCTTATCAAAATCCCAGGTTTTTTTTGCAAGTTTGATAAGTTCATCAATATTCTCTACCATTGATTCTAACTGAGCATTCCATGTAGGATTATCAGGTTCCTTTTCACTTAATTCAGAATAAATATCAATTGCTTTAGCTTTATAATCATTTTCATCATTCGCATTATTTTTATAAATCATGCCAAGTCTGTTAATCCAGTAAAACGAAATTTTAGGGTTAGATTTTATTGCTTCCAAGTAATATTCAATTACTTTTGAAGAAGACAATTTAAGCCAGGTTTCAGCAACAAATGCTCTCCTCGGGAGGAAAAAACTTGCCGAAGATTTATCATATTTTAATGCAAAATCATATACATACATTATAGTATCTTCTATTGCTTTCTTTTTTTCAGGAGCTACAGTTGAAGAATCGTGTAATTGCCAGAAAATATCTTCCATTTTATAAAAAATCCATTTACTGAATTTTTTAGGATTAATACTTAATACTTTCCAGCCGTAGGGTAACGCACTGTCAAAGTCTTTGTTTTTATAATACTCTGAGAACAAACTATATTGTTCAAGTATGTTAACTGAATCAGTTGGAGTATTA
>JADFGB010000032.1 GCA_022567875.1 Bacteroidota bacterium
AAAGAAACTTAACCTCATGTCTTTCTTTAACGGCGGTAATAAATATTTCCGACTTTGTTTTCTCATAATTTTTTAGTTTAACCATCTTAACACTCCTTTTACTTTACCTATTATTCTAAAATCTTGTTCCGAATTTATTTCTATTGGTAGGTAATTTTTATTCTCAGGAATTAAACTTATTTTATTGTCCTTTTTCATAAAAGTTTTAACGGTAACTTCTCCATCAACTAAGGCAACTATAATATCCGAGTTGTTGGCAGTTTGCTGCGGAATGATTAAAAGCAAATCATTTTCAATAATACCTGCTTCAATCATGCTATCACCTTTTACTCTTAGTGCAAAACTATCTTCCTGGTCTCTTTTAAAAAACGAGGAATCTATAACTATAGTTCCATCAAGATTTTCGTATGATGTAATTGGTATGCCTGCTGCTACTCGCCCAACAATGGGAATCTCTTTAGAATTATTTAAAGTTCTATTTGTTGTTAAAGAATTTTGATCAAAAAGTACTGATATTCCTCGGCTAGTATTACTTTCAACATTTATATATCCTTTTTTTACCAATGCATCTATATGCCTTTTAACACCAAAAGTGGAAACAATATTAAAATTTTTTCCCATTTCTCTTAATGTTGGAGGATATCCGTTTATTTCTTTAAAATATTGTATGAAATTTAATATTTCTTGTTGTCTCTCAGTTAATTTTTTTTTCATAGTAGTGTTCATTTGTTTACTATAAATATAGTGAACAAATGAGCACTTGTCAAGAGAAAAATAAATATATTTTAAAGAGATGAGTTTTGTATGTTTTAAAATAAAAAAGACGCTTTTAATAGCGTCTTTCATTTAAAGGTAAAATGAATTTTGGGGTTATACTTCTATTTCTTCTTTATTAACTTCTAACAACCAATTGTGTTTATCTTCAATTTTTAATGTATGCAATGAATTGAATTCTCTAAACAACTCTTCAGCCAGTTTGCTTGGCTGTCCGTTGTTAAGTGTCATCTCAATTCCTTTATAGGTTAGCCATCCAACAGGAGAAATAACAGCAGCGGTTCCGGTACCGAATACACTAACTAATGACCCATTGTTATATGCATCAACAACCTCTTCCACATTTATCAACCTTTCGGTAACATTTAGTCCTTTGTCTTTTAAAATCTGTATCACAGATCTTCTTGTTATACCTGGGAGAATACCTCCTGTTAATTTTGGTGTAGCAATTTCATCTTTAAACTCAACAAAAATATTCATTGTCCCTACTTCTTCTATATACTTCTGCTCAATACCGTCTAACCAGAGTACTTGAGTAAATCCTTTCTCTTTTGCTTCTTTAGCTGCTAGTAGACTTGCTGCATAATTAGCAGGTGTTTTACATTCCCCCAAACCTTTTTTTACTGCTCTTACATAATCATCCTGCACAAGAATTTTTACAGGTTTAAATCCTTCAGGATAGTAAGCACTAACTGGAGATAATAAAATAAATAATTTGTAATCAGACGAAGGTTTTACTCCTAAAAATGGATCGGCTCCATAAATAACAGGACGTATATATAATGATTCACCAGGATTGGTTGGGATCCAATCACTCTCAATAGAAATTAATTCTGTTAATGCATGAAGTAAAAATTCTTCATCAACTTGAGGAATACATATTCTTTTAGCAGAATTATTTAATCTTTGAATGTGAGCTTGAGGTCTAAAAATTGTTGCTCTGCCATCTTCAGTTTTAAATGCTTTTAGTCCTTCAAAAATTGCCTGACCATAATGAATAAACATTGAACCAGGATGAATAGATAAGTTTTCAACATTTTTGATTACAGGATTATACCATCCTTTTTCAGGCGTGTAATCCATTTCAAAAATATTATCTGTGAATAATTTACCAAATCCTAACTTCTTGGGAAATTCAACTTTATTTGTTCTCTTTTTTATATTATATCTTATTTTTTCCATAGTCGCCTTTTCTTTAATAATTCAATATCGTGACTTGCAAATATAAAAATTTTCTATAAAAAATAGAAAAAAAGTGCCCGGTGGAGGGCTACCGGGCATCCGAAAGATCCATTAAGGGGGGGTAATTCTTAATGAATCCCAGTAATTGTAACATAATATTTACCTGGCACATAGTCAATACTTTTATAAAAAAATTAAGATTAAAAATTAATTTTAAAAAAGTAGCATCCAAAGTAAATAATCTGATATTAATATTAGTGTAGCTGAAAGTACAAATGAACGAATAGTTGCTTTACCCACACCTTCTGCTCCTCCAGTAGTCCTAAAACCAATATGACATCCTAATAAAGCAGTAATGCCACCAAAGATTAAAGCCTTTACCAAACCAGCAATAAGGTCAGAAAAATGAAAAAACCTGCTTACAGACTGAAAAAAAACATTAAATGATAATCCTAAAAAAAAATTTGAAACAATATAAGAACCGGCAACAGCAATAACAATTGCAAAAATAGCAAGTACAGGCATAACCAAAACTGATGCTAAGAATCTAGGCATAGCTAAGTATCTTATAGGATCAATTGCCATTGTTTTAAGAGCATCAATTTGTTCAGTTACTTTCATAGTACCAAGCTCTGCCGCTATTGAAGCACCGACTCTACCAGCAATTACAATTCCTGTAAGCACAGGGCTGAGTTCGGTAATGATAGCACGGCTTGTTGCTCCACCAAGTAAAGATATTGGAGCTATACCCTTAAGCTGATATGCTGCCTGCCAAGCTGCGACTGCCCCTGTAAATACTGCTATTATAAGAACAAGTGGAAGTGAGTTAACACCTATTTGTTCCATTTGAAAAAAAATTAATTTCCTGCTTTTAGTAATGTGTGTAAAGCTTTTTATTATTCCCCAAAACAGATTAAAGACCTGACCTATTTCCTGGAAAAAACTTAGGGCTTTTTTACCTATAATTTCAAATAAATATGACATATAATTTTGTGTTGAGTTTATGATATAAATTTACAAAATTTATATTCATTATTTTATATTTTATACTCTATTTCTGGCAAAGAAAATTGATTTTTGCTCAATTTAAGATAATTTAAAAAAAACATTCACATTGAGACAATTTATAATGAAAATTAAATGAATTTTCTTATATCTTTTTGATGTAGAAAGAAAAATATATTGAAAATTTTATCTTAAAATAATTGAAAATAGGCCATAATTGATGTTTTCTGATAATTCATTCTACTGAAATAACAACTATTATTACTTTTTTTTACGTGACTTTTAGTTTCTATATATTTTTAGTACGATTATTGCGGTACTTTTAGTAATTTTACATAAACATTACATAAATGGGAAAAACTACAGAAAAATTACGAGCTTTCACCCGTGAAGGTTACTTATCTAACGTTATTGATAAGGCACCAATAGGAATAATAACGTTCTCTTCTGATTGGAAAATAGATTACATAAATGACAGCTATTTAAAATTTGCAAACATTTATAACTTAAAATCCAAAAATCTTTTTGGTAAGAATATCATATCTGAATTTTCTGATTACGACAATAAATTAATAAATGATATAAAATCACTGGCTGACGGAAATTATTTTGAAAGAGAAATAAAGACAAATAAAGGAATTAATAACTATTCTATTACATTAATTGTTAAGGGTGCACCTATTTGGGAACAGGATCAAATTGCAGGGGGTATTTTATTATTTGAAGATTCAAAAATATTTTTAGAAACTCAGCAGAAAGAAAATCTCCGTTCCAGTTACTTACAGAATTTTATTAATGCACAAGATGGGTATCATTTAATTGCAGATACTTCTGGAAATATTTTATATACTTTTGGAACAGGGTTAAAAGATTTTTATATCGATTTATCAGGTAATGAAAAATTAACAATTTCTGTTCTAAATAATTTTTCTGATAAATTTCAGCCTGCTATAAACAAACTAAAAAAATCAAAAGAAAGAGTTACATTTAACTTTCAAAGTGGTGATTCAATACTACAAACAGTAATCAATCCTTTCTTAGATAGAAGAGAACAAATCAAACTAATTTTTATATCGATAATAGATATTTCTGACAAGATTACAGAAAAGAACAGGTTAAAAAGAGATGGTGAAAAATTAGATGCTGAAAAAGAGTTGTTCAAAGAAGAAAAAGAAAAACTAAATGAACAAATCAACAAACTTAAAAAACAGGATGAAGAGCTTAATAAAAATATTGAAATTCTGAATGCGGAGAAAAAAGAATTACTTAACTACCAACATTTAGTTGAGTCTGTAATTGATGCGGTATTTACTGTAGATTTAAAAGGGAAAGTAATCTTTTGGAATAAATCATCAGAAGAATTATTCGGTTATACAAAGAGCCAAATTTATAATAAATTCTTCGGGCGTGTTTTAGGTCTTTTTGATTTGGAATATTTTGAAGCTTTAATAGAAGAATTAAAAGAAAATAAATCAATAACCAAAAATATTACAGTTTATAAAAACGAAGGACAAAAAGAAACCATTGAAGCTAAGTTTACATTTACCGGTGAAGAAAAAGATTCCGTGTTTATTTTCTGTACAAATGTAACACATTGGGTAAATGAATATGGCAAACTAAAAATTGAAGAAGAAAAATATAGAAACATTGTTGCTAATACTAATAGAAGTATCTGCAACATAGATAAAGAGGGTCTTTTTGTTTATGTAAATAAAATATTTTGCAAATCATTATACTTAACTAAAGATAAAATATTAGGGAAAAACATAAATGATTTTATTGATTATGATTCTTTCAGTTCGGATAATTTTAATATAAAATCGTTGAATGAAAATTCAATAACTGTAACTGAACTTCCGTTCTTAACTGGTGATAAAAATAAAGTAAAATTTATTATCAAATTTCATCCTATACTTGATGATAATTTAAAAGTGAAATATTTCAATTGTTATTTCACAGACATAACTTCTAAAGAAGCAATTGATAAAGAACTGCAACTTTTCAGTTCAATTTTTAATTCGTCAAATGACGGTATTGCTTTAATAAGAGACAACAATTTTGAATTAGTCAATACTTCTTTTGCTAATATTTTTGGATATGAAAGCGGAAAGGATCTTTTAGGATTAAACTTTTTATCGTTAACAGATGAAAAAGATTCGAAAAAAGTAGGTGAATATTTAAAATTAATAAAAGGTGGTGATAAATTATATACTAAGTTTGAATTTTTAGCAAGACAAAAAGATAAAGCTAATTTTTATTGCGAAGCTTCTGCTTCGGTATTTGATGTTAACAACATAAAATATTTGGTTATAATAGCTAGAGATATAACAGAGAAAAAACGTTCGCAGGAAATAATTAAAAGATCGGAAGAAAAATTTAGAAATATAACCGAAAACATAGATGACTTTTTATATACTTTTGAAAAAATAGGAAAAAGTTTAAGACCTGTTTTTTATACTGCATCGGTTGAAAAAATTACTCATTACACTCAGGATGATTTTTTGAATGATGGAAAAATGCTTTTAAAAATTATTCACCCTGATGACTTTGCAGATGTTAAAAAGAAGATGAGGAATCTATTTAAAAGCCGTATCCAAGTTTCAGGAGAAATTGAGTTCCGTATAATAAGTAAGTTCGGAAATGTTGTTTGGGTAAGGAACAAACTAAATATTGTAAGGAATTCTAAAGGAGAAATTCAAAAATTATATGGACTTGTTACTGATATTTCTTTGAGGAAAAAAGCTGAACTAGAACTAAAAAAATCCAGCGATAAATTAGTTAAACTTAATGAAACCAAGGACAGATTTATTGAAATTATATCTCACGATTTAAGAACACCATTCAGCTCCGTTGTTGGTTTTACTGACTTACTCTTAAATGATAAGGAATTAAATGAAGAAGAAAAAACACAATACATAAAGTATATCCAAGAATCCGCAAACTCAATGTTGGCTTTGGTCAATTCACTGCTTGATTGGACTAGGCTGCAAACAGGCAGGGTGCGTTTTGAACCGGATAGATGTAATATTAAAGAGATTATTAATTCATCAATAAGTTTGATGTCAGGTGTTGCACTACAGAAAAATATTAAATTAGTTGAAAAAATAGACGAAGACACTAACGTATTTATAGATAAAGATTTGATACAACAGGTATTTAACAATCTTCTTTCAAATGCAATAAAATTTACAAATGAAGACGGAGAGATTATAATTTCCAAACGTCCATTTGATAAATCAAGATTCATTGAATTTTCTGTAAAGGATAATGGCATTGGAATTAAAGAAGAAAATATTGACAAGCTATTTAATGTAGATACAAAATATACATCAGAAGGTACAAAAGGAGAGAAAGGCAGCGGTCTTGGGCTTTCTTTAGTAAAAGAGATTATAATCAAACACGGTGGTGATATTCGAGCTGAAAGTATTTATGGGCTTGGAACTGAGTTTATCTTTACATTACCGGTTGCATCCGAAAACATTTTACTTGTAGACAACAATAAAACCGATTTAATTCTATATACAAAAATTCTAAATAATATTACACCTGATTACAAAATTATTGTTGTTTCTAACGGTAAAGAGGCTCTGGATTTTATACTGACAAACACACCGGCTTTGGTAATTACAGAAAATGATATGCCGGAGTTGAACGGTTATAATTTAATTAAAGAAATAAATAAATCAGAATTAAAAATTAAACCGCCGTTTATTGTTTTAAGTTGTAATATAGATAAATACGCAATTAATGATTATGAAGAATTGGGCGTTAAATATATATTTAGAAAACCCGTAAATCTTAGAGAGCTTAAATCTGCTATTGAAAAATCACTTGCTGATATTTTAGACGATATTTAGGCTTCGTTAAATATTTTTCCGTCTACTACAGGAGTAACACAAACCAGCGGGTGTTCAGGAACATCAAAGCTTGAAAAAATATTTTCTAATAATTCAAAATGTCTTCCCTTCTTTTCCAATTTTGAAAATTTATTGTAACTCATAAAATTATTTGCCTTGTCCTGTGGTGCATCAAAGTGAAATGCACTTGCAAAATCTTCATTAACTCTGCTCTTTAAGTATTCAATTTTTTCGTCATCATTCCCATCTTTTAAATAACTAACAGCTCTAAATTCTTCGACTAAATTATTATTAATAATTAAATAAATATTTAAAATACATTCATGCATTTTTTTTGTTGAACATAGCAAAATAAAAAATCGAGAATGCAAAAAGGAAGGCTGATTTACACATTACACTCACTATCGCTGCTATTAGGCTTGAATCTCCAAACAGTTTTAAAATAAAACCTAATACTACTGGGAAAGTCATAATTAGAAAACCAAATAAAACAACCACCAACTCTACTCTTTTATTTTTAATAACTTCAATTATCAGCAAAACTATTGATATTAAAACGGGTATATAGTAAAATAATCCAAAAAAATCACCTAATGGATATTTATACACTGAGTAAAATATATTGCATTCAATCAAATGGAAGTCGTTAAGATAGAATAAATAAAATATTGTGAAAAATATGGGCGGAAGAAAAATTAATTTTAATAACTTATGATGAACACCTTTTACATTAAGAACAAATAAAAGAGCTAAGGGAGGTAAAAAAGAAATAGTGGAAAAAGCTACATAAATAATCCAAGAATTACCGGTCCCTGTTCTGCAAATAAAAAACTCCAATATCTGGTACAGCATCAAATTAAAGATTAGTAATTCGGCGATTATATTTAACTTATTTTTTTCAGCAAAGATTAATAAATTAATAAGGAATAATAATTCTACGCAGGCAATCAAAAGTGACAGCATTCCATTCCAATTCAATATCTAGTTCCTCAATTACTTATAAGAAGTATTTAATTTTTATATCCTTACTATTTTAACTATCTCTATCAGTTCTCCCCACATATGAATACTAACCTGATTTTCACTTACTTTATATTCAAATGAAACACGCAAGCTGTCTTTTATAAATTCATCTGGTAAACTTTGTGGATCGTAATTTTTTCCATTGTCACCAATGATTCCGTAAAACCCTCCTTCCAAGCCAACATAAACAACCATACCTGTTTGAACCTGTATATCTTCACTGCAAAGAAATCCTGGTAAAATAATAAGGAAAATTATCAAAACAAAAAATAATTTTTTCATTTTGCCTCTGTAAGTTTACTTTTTCGGACCTATCATTTTTTCCGGTCTCACAACTTCGTCAAATTTTTCAGCAGTTAAAAGTCCTAAACTAATGGCTGCTTCTTTTAATGTTGTATTTTCGGTAAAAGCTTTTTTAGCAACCTTTGCTGAATTATCATAACCAATTACAGGGTTTAACGCTGTAACTAACATCAATGAGTTTACAAGGTTATTGTGAATATTTTCATTATTAGCTTCAATTCCAACTACGCAATTGTCTGTAAAACTTTCACAAGCATCAGCTATTAATCTGATTGATTGTAAAACATTAAATATTATAACAGGTTTGAAAACATTCAATTCAAAATTACCACTGGCACCTGCAAAGTTTATAGTGACATCATTTCCAAAAACTTGAGTGCAAACCATGGTCATTGCTTCTGCTTGAGTGGGATTTACT
>JADFGB010000339.1 GCA_022567875.1 Bacteroidota bacterium
GCATATTAACTCTTTTAGAAAATACATAGGGTTGAACGATGCCATTAGCAATTGTATAAATAAATATTATTAATATTATTATTGCGGGTACTTGCGATAAATCACCATACTGAATAATCGATATAATTATTGCAGGCACACCTCCAATTACAGGACCAAAATAGGGAATAAGATGACCTAAACCTGCAATAACACCTAATGGAAGAGCATTTTTAATTCCGATAATATATAAACCTAATCCCAATAATAAACCGACAAATATTGCATCAAAAATCCATCCTCTTACATATTTTCCTAATTGACTGCTTATACTTTTGAATATCCAGTAGGACATTTCAAAATATTTATTAGGTATAATAAATACTATCCCTTTCATAATTGAACTTCTGTCCTTCAAAAGCATAAAGGTAATAAAGGGCACTATTACCAAAATAGAAATTACCGAAACTATACTGGAAAGTACGGTTGATATCTCTTCAAAAGAATTTATAATACCTGATTTAATGAAAATTTCCACCTTATCAGAAAGTTCCCCGGGAGTAAAAAAAGGTAGGAATTTGTGAATTTCATTTTCAATCGCAACAATTTGATCGTGTATAGAATATATCTGAAGTGCCTCAAGCAGTTGATTCATTTGTAAAATAAACTTGGGAACAATCTTTGAAAGCGAGAAAAATAATAAGAAACCTACAACAACATAAACGATCAGTACGGAGAATAAACGGTTGAAACCCTGTTTTTCTAATGCTTTAGCAAATGGTTCAAATATAAAAGCCAACAGAACAGAAACAACTAAAATTATTATCAATTCTGAAAGCAAGAAAGCAACATATAGTATAATTGCCGTTAAGGCTATCCACAATAATATTTTTAAAGTTTTCTTTTGGGAAGGTTCATTCATAATCATAAATAACTTTTAATTGTTAAATATAAATAACAATTTTTCGACAAATTCTAAAAAATAATTACTGGGTGACTGCCTCAATTCTTTTAATTTCCGGAATATCATTCATTAATGCTCTTTCAATTCCTGCTCGTAAAGTCATTATACTCAAAGGGCATTCTTTGCAAGCACCTGTTAACATTACTTCAACAATTCCGTCATCTGAAAATCTAACTAATTCAACGTCACCGCCGTCAGCCTGCAGAAAAGGTCTTATTGATTTTAATGATTCCAATATATTGTTTTTATCTAACATAAAACATCTTCAACATTTAATTAATTGTTATTTAATATTATTTCTATGTCACTATCCGGATTCAAATTTTTCTTTTCAACTTCTTTGGCTAAATTTCTTGAAATCTCAAATATTATTTTTTCTTGATTGGCATTATCTTTATCATAAACAATCGGTTTGCCTTCGTCACCGCCTATTCTTATTTGGGGATCAATAGGCACACCACCTAAAAACGGAATACCCAATTTTTTAGAAAGTGCGGATCCTCCGCCGGTGCCAAAAATATCATACTTATTACCTGTATCAGGTGCAATAAAATAACTCATATTTTCAACAATACCCAAGACAGGAACTTTAACTCTCTCAAACATTTTTAGTGCTTTACGTGCATCAATTAGTGATATTTCCTGGGGTGTCGTAACAATTACAGAACCGGTTAAAGGCACAGTTTGAACAAGAGTTAATTGAATATCACCTGTACCCGGAGGCATATCAAAAATTAGATAATCCAACTCTCCCCATTCTACGTCTGTCATAAATTGTTTAATGGCACCGCTTGCCATAGGTCCACGCCAAATAACAGGCGCACCATCATCAACAAGCAATCCAATGGAAATTACTTTTACTCCATAATTTTCAAGAGGAATTATTTTCATTGATGACCCCATTTTAATAATCTTTGGCTTTTCGGTTATTCCCATCATCAACGGAATACTTGGTCCATAAATGTCGGCATCTAACAAACCTACTTTAGCCCCGTCTTTGGCCAGAGCAACAGCAATATTAACAGCAATAGTGCTTTTACCCACTCCCCCTTTTCCGCTTGCTACAGCAATTGTATTTTTAACTCCGGGTAAAAGTGAGCTTTTTTCTTTGCGCTGATGTGTTGAAACAGTGCCCTGCAAATGAAGATCAATGTTTTCTAATTGAGGGAAATCAGTTTGAAGTACATTCTTAAATTTTGATATTAATTCATCTTTTATTTCAGAAATAGGCAGAGGAACAGAAATAGTTATTGATAATATATTGTCCACTGCTTTCATTTCTTTAATAGAATTAAGTGTTAGAAGTTTATTGTTAAGTTTTTCATCTTCAATTTTTTTAATTGAATTAAGTATATCAGATTTTGTTACATCGCTCATTTGGTTTACCGTATTATTTTAAATTAATTGAATGTAAATTTATGAAATTAATGTATCAATTTATATGGAGATTTTTGTGAACAAAAAAAATGTTGGGTTCTTTTTTTATTACTTATGCAGATTGTTTAGTGATTCTTTGCCTGTCTGATTTGGTGAGAAAT
>JADFGB010000033.1 GCA_022567875.1 Bacteroidota bacterium
TTTTAATGCTTTTTTAACTACCGGAGGATCTATCATTTTACTTCCAAGAGAAACAACTCCAACTCCCTGCTTTTTAGCATCTTTAAATGCTTCGACAATTTTCTTAGCTTTATCAATTTCTTCTTCAGTGGGTGAAAACGCCTCGTGTACTACTTGTATTTGTCTTGGGTGAATACAACCTTTTCCCTCAAAACCAAGTGCTTTTGCTTCCAATACACTTACTCTTAAACCCTCCATATTGCTTACATCAGAATATACTGTGTCTATGGCTTGTATGCCGGCAGCTTTTGCTGCATTGACTACCATTGAGCGGGCAAATAAGCTTTCATAGCCTTCTTCGGTTCTTTGCGTGCCAATGTCTGCCGTGTAATCTTCAAGTCCAATTGTTAAAGCACAATTAAGTTTTGATGCTATAGCAATTTTATAAGCGTTTATTACTCCCAAAGCGCTTTCAATTATGGGCATCAGAAAAATATTGTTTTTAATTCTGAATGATTTTTTTAATCGTTTTACTTCATCTTCAACTTCTTTTACTTGTTCGGCAAGTTCACACTTTGGTATTAAAATAACCTGTACGTTGTGGGGGACAATAAAACTTAAGTCATCTATTCCTTTTGGTAATTGATTTATTCTCACCATTCTTTCCGAACCGTAAAAATTAACGCTTCTTAATGCATTTCTGACCAATAATTTTGAGGCATCTTTTACCGAAGGTGCAACGCTGTCTTCCAAATCTAAAATTATACCGTCAGGTTTGTGTAGTCCCGCATTGATAAAATATTTTGGCTGATTACCGGGCAAATACAATCTGCTTCTTCTCAAGCGGTTTATTTTAGTGTTCGATAAATTTTCTTTTATTGTGGGGAGTAGGTATTCTTTTTGAATTTCCGGGTATATTTTTTTTACAGCATATTCAAAACGAGCGGCAATAGAAAAGGGAAGTGCGCCGTAATCTTCAAGCAAGATGTGTGCATTTTTAATTTCAAAGAATTTACACATTCTTTTAATCTGCTTGACGATGGAATCTCCGTACATTGAAGATACTTTGCTGTTGACACTAATTTTTAATCCACCGGATTTTTTTATTTGGATATTAAATTTGCAGTCAGATCTTATTTTGATTGGAGCCATTTTATTTTGTATTGATAAATTGTTGTATTGTTTTATTGCTGTGTCATTTTATCTTTTCGATGTAACTGTATAGCCTTACATCAATATAACAATAAAACGATATTTCCTTAAACAGTTAACTTTTCCATAAATTCGTTTGCTTTTATTTCTTCACAATTTAAAATCATATTTTTTATTTCATATTGTCTTTCTTCACTTAATAATTTATCTGATAGTGAGTTAAATTTAATCTCTAAATCCTCCATTGTCATCGGTTCCCTCGGATCTCCTTTTGGGTATTCCCGGTATTCCGAAAATTCTCTTCCGTCTTTCGTTCTAATTATAACTTTTGAAGGCTGCTTTTCAGGAAACATCTTATCAAATTCTTCTGATGCTTCTCCTTTTATCTTATCAATTATTTCCCAAATTTTCGGGTCTTTTAGCTTTTCCTCAGAAAAAGAATGTGTAGTAACTTTACCGTCAACAATTGCAGCTGCAACACAGTATGGAAGTGAATGGTCTGCAGTTTCCCTCGATTCGGGACGGTATTTATGCGGGTCAAAAAGTATATCACATGCACGGGCTATCGTGGTTATTGTTACGGAATCAATCTCGTCATATTTAATATCATTATTTTTGATTGCATTTAATACTGCTGTTATATGAACGTGGGAAAGGGCTTCGCATGGAAAGGCTTTCATGCTGCATTCCATAATTTTGTAATTATCTCCAAGTCCACCCAACAATTTATCCAGATTCCATTTCCACTCTTCTTCAAATTCTCTTCCACTCATTTTAACAGCATTTAATTTTTGTTCTTTTACATCCCACCCGAAGTAGCAATCCATAAATCCTTCCTTACCTTCGAAAACAGCTTCCGTACCGGTAAAGCCTTTTTGTGCCATAAGTGCTGCAAAGACTCCGCTTTGAACAGCCATAGGGTCAACTGTATTTTTCATCATAGTTAATTTTCCTGCTGTAGGGCAGCCGATTGTGTGGTTGTGCGAACCGCTTATACCTATTGCGTTTACCATTTGCTCTACATTTAAACCCAATAATTTACCTGCAACAATAGGCGAAACAAATTGTGTTAGTGTTGCGTGGTGCCATTTTCTCTCTCGTATTCCCGGTACTGCAAACTCGCAAAGTCGTTGTTCAAATTCATACGCAAGTACAATTGCAACAATTACATCTTTCATTGCAGCACCGACAAGTTCGCCGACAGATAAAGCCGCGGGTATTAAATCAGAAGGGTGTGAGGGGTCTTCTTTCCAATAAATATCGTTAAAGTCCAATGCCCTTATCATTAAAGAATTTACAAGCGTTGCATTTACTGCTGGAATTTTTTCTCCGAAGCCAATAAGAGTAGCTTCTTCTTTACCGCCCATATTTTTGTAAATATCTTTTATAATGTTTAAATCTTTAGTGTGGTAACCGCCGTATGCACAGCCTATAGAATCATATAAATATTTTTTTACTGTTTCGACAACTTCTTTGGGAAGATCTTCAAATTTTAAGTTAATTGAGAATTCGGCAATTTGACGTGAGATAGATTTTTCCATATTACTCTTAATTATTATTTATCAATTTTTTCTTCACCCAATTGTTCAAACCTCCTACGGCAATCAGTTCCTGTGCTGCTTTTCCGAGCGGGTCAAATTCATATACTTTATTGTTAAATGAAGCATTTGATTTTTCAAAATCGATAGTTATCAATTGCCCCGTATTTACTGTAAGCTTTTCTGTTCCGTATTTTCCTTTTATGTCATTTACAATTTCCGGAATTTCTATTAATAAAAATCCGTTGTTAAAAGCGTTTCTTTTGTAAGTTTCACTGAATGAACCGGCAATTACTAATTTTATGCCTTTGTACTTTAGAGCAGTTACAGCCTGTTCACGTGAGCTTCCGGTTCCAAAATTAAATCCGCCGACAATTATATCTCCATCTTTTGCAATTTTTTGAAATTCAGGATCGTAATTTTCCATTGCGACTTGTGCTTGCTGTTCGGGTGTATAATCGTCAATGTAGGTATATTTTCCGGGGTAAATTCCGTCCGTATTTAAATTATCCTGATGACAAAAAAGTACATTACCTTTTATTTCATTAGGGAAACCGGGAATAATATCTACTGAAATTTTATCTTTTTCTTTTGGGGTATTTACTTTTACTTCTTCGTAAGTAATTAATGGGCAGTATTCCCATGCATAATCTATATAACCTGCAATAGCCGAAGCAGCAACTACTGCCGGTGAAGCCAAGTATGAATGCGCTTTGGGTGAACCCATTCTCCCTTTGTAATTTCTGTTTGTTGCTGATATTCCTACTTCACCGTCTTTGAGCAATCCTATACCCAAACCAATACAAGGTCCGCAACCCGGAGGCAATGGAATTGCTCCTGCTTCTATCAAAGCATTCCAATCACCTTTCAATTCGCTTTCCTTTTGAACTTGGGAAGAAGCGGCGGCAATGTAAAACTCAACTCCTTCGGCAACTTTTTTACCCCTCATTATTTCCGCAGCCTTGTGCAGGTCTTCAACTCTGCTGTTTACACAGGATACAAGATATGCTTTGTTTATTCTTATTTTTTTTGACTTCAATTCACACATTGTTTCCATTTTTTTAACTGTATCGGGTCCGGATACGGAAGGCAGTACGGAAGATAATTCAAGATTGATTTCCTTTGAATAATATGCATCTTCATCTGAAGTTAATTTCTCTTGTTCAAGTTTATTAATTCTCTCCTCGTTTATTCTTTCATTTTCACCGTAATTATTTAATCTACTGCGTAACCATTCAATAGTTATTTCGTCGATAGGAAACACCCCTGCCAAAGCGCCCCATTCGGTGGTCATATTCGCAATTGTTAACCGGTCATCTATCGAAAGATTTTTTATGCCTTCACCGGTAAATTCTATTACGTAATTTAAAACTTCGTCTTGGTTATAACGACCGCAGAGTGTAATTATTACATCTTTGCCTGAGACCCCTTCGTTAAGTTTTCCTGAAAAATTTACTTTTGCTATCGGCGGAACTTTCCACCAGGTTTTACCGGTTGCCCAAACTGCGGCAGCATCTGTTCTAACTATGGGAGTGCCTAAACAACCGAGTCCGCCGTACATATTTGAGTGGCTGTCCGAAGCAACAACCATTGTACCCGGCCAGGCAAATCCTTCTTCGCACATAATTTGATGACCAATTCCTCTGCCGGCGGGATAAAAATGAGCGCCCATCTTTTTTGCAAATTCTTCAATCTTTTTATATTTAGATAAATTTTTCTCGCTTTTATCCTGCACGTTGTGGTCTAATGTAATTACTACTTGTTTAGGGCTATGAATTTTATCTGCACCTATTGCATTGAATTTCGGAATTATTGCTCCGGTGTTATCGTGAGTCATAACATAAGCAGGTTTTATGTAAATAAAATCGCTGCTATGTATTTTTTGATTAGGCAGTAATTCATCGGCGAATAATTGTACTATTTTTTCTGATAGTGTTTGTTCCATATGAATTCCTTTAGTCGCTAGACGTTAGACGTAAAACGTAAGATGTCTTATTTTATTTGCTATAATTATTAATCATTTTTGATATCATGGCAAAAACACGGTTAGATAATTCTTTTAACTTTTCGATTTGTTCTGTAGAACAAATTTTCCAAACATCTAATTCTTTGTGACTGAGTTTTAACATTTTCAATAAAATTTTTTATCAGTTATTATGCTGGCCAACTTTAGTTTGTCTTACCTCTTACGTCTGACGACTAACGTTTAAACGGTTCAAAACTTACAAAATCTGCGTGGTGAACAATAATTGCCTCTACGCTTCTTTTTTCCGAATCTCCTTCTTTTGAATGATATGCAATTATGTGCTGCACTTCTACCGGTAAACCGAATCTATCGGCAATAGAAACACCGCTGAAAGGATGACGCAAAAGTTTTCCAGCTTTACTTGTGGTTAACTTTCCTTCAACTTTATCATATTCAATTAATTTTCCTATGTCAATTAATATAGCACCAGCAATTAATGTGTCCATATCAATTTCAATTTCATCGCTGAAGTTTTCTTTCATTCTATTTGCTATATCAACAGAGAGTTGCACCGCAGTTCTTTTGTGATTCATAAAACTTATTTTGCAATCATTTAGAAGTAACGAAAAAGGAATTTCTTCCAAATCCTCAATTGATAAAACGCTGTTTTCAATTGCATAAATCCAGCATTGTAAAACTTTTTCTTTCAGCCCGTTATTTTTTATCCAATTTATTTCGGGCCAGATTGTTAATACTTTATCTTTCATAATTATACGTATTTAATAATTGCATCCGTCATTTCCTGAGTCGTGCACGCTCCCTGCTTTAACACATCTTGTGAGCCGCGTAGTTTAATCATATCGTATGTTCTTACTTTTCCTTCTTCAATAACTTTTGCAATGGCGTTCCTAATCTTTATAGCTTTGTCGGATTCATTTAAATGGTCCAGCATCATACAGGCGCTCATTATCATTGCAATAGGATTTATAATTGAAGGATTAAATGTTTCATATTTTGGTGCCGAACCGTGAGTCGGTTCAAAAATTGCAACTTCTTTACCGATATTTGCACTACAGGCAAATCCCAGCCCGCCAATTAGTCCGGCAAATCCGTCACTTATAATATCGCCGAACATATTTTCCGAAACCAAAACTCCGTAGTCTTCAGGATTTTTAGTAAGCCACATCATTTGAGCATCTATATTTGTAGTTCTAAATTCGATATTAGGATAATTTTTCGCAATATTTCTTGCTTCGTCAAGCATCATTCCGGAAGTTTCTCTAAGTACGTTCGGTTTTTCGCATACGGTTAAATTTTTATATCCGAACTTTTCGGCATATTCAAATGCAGATTGCAAAATTCTTTTGCAGGCGTTTCTTGACATAATTCTTGATGAAATTGCAAGGTCTTCTCCGGGTACGTCTTTAAACTTTATCATTTTTGGATGAGTTTCAAATGCATCTCTCACGTTTTTGGGAGGGTTTGTCCACTCAACACCAGAATACAAACCTTCTGTATTCTGACGAAAAATAACTGTGTCAACCAAAGGCTCTTCAAATCCTTCATTTTTTCTTCTTATAAAATTTAGTGGGTTGCCTTTAAATGATTTGCAGGGGCGAATACAGATATCTAAATCAAAATGCTGTCTTAAACCTACAATCGGACTAAAATAAACATATCCTTTATTCTTTAATGCAGGGTCTAATTCTTCAGATGCATTATCTTTTGGTTTGCTTGTAATGGCACCGAATAAACCGATTTTATGTTCGGTTAGCAACTCAAGTGTTTTTTCAGGAAGCGGGTTACCCTGAGTCTGCCAAAATTCCCAACCGATATCCGCGTGCACATAATCGGCTTCAAAACCTGCTGCTTTTAATATTTTTATTGCCTCGGGTAAAACAGTTTTTCCAATGCCGTCTCCGGGCATAGTTATTACAGTAGGTTTCATAAATTTTCCGTAATGATTGTAAAATAAACACTTTCAAAACTTAGATAATTGACTGCATCATAGCAAGAAAAAGAGAAGACACTTCAAGCTTTTTTGTAAAATACATTACAAAGAGAAAATTATTATATTTTATTTCTATATTAATATTTTAAATTAAATTTAAGAACAGATTTATATTTTTCTTAATATCCTTATATATAATCTTTAATAATGAAGAAAACTGATTTCATTCAACTTACCGATATAAAAAAAGACATATCCTTTCTTCAAAATAATATTAAAATATTTGCTGAACAGATAGAGTTAACACCTGAAAATAAATTGATTTTAGATCAAAGTAATCAGGTTTTATCCCAAATTGAAGAAATGTATTCAAATTATCTTGTACTTTCTCAAGCATCTTTGGATATTATTTTTAAAATATCAGCTATGGGCAAGTTGATGTTTATTACACCTTCAATAAAAAATGCTTTAGGATATGATGTGAATGAAGTTATAGGTAAATCATTCATAAAATTTGTACCAAAGAAAGAAATTAAAAATGTTCTTCAAGCTTTTGCAAAAATCTTTTCGGGAATAAAAATATCAAATTTTGTTCTGAATTTGATCCATAAAGATGGAACAAAAGTGCCTGTTGAAATAAATGCCGAAATAATAGAAACAAGAGGAGAAAAAAGGGGAAGCGGTACCATACACATTATAACCGAACGATTAAAGACCGAAAAAAAATTAGAACAATCAGAAAGTATTTTCAGAGCCGTTTGGGATAAATCGCTCGATGGAATGAGATTAACTGATTCAAGAGGTGTGGTGAAATATTGTAATAGCGCCTACACAAAAATAGTTGAAAAGAAAAAGGAAGAAATAGAAGGTAGGCAGTTTACTGATGCTTTTGCATCTAAAAGTGTAACTGATGAGTTATCAAAATTCAAAAAAATATTTTTTTCGAAAACATTTAACTTGCATTTTGAAACTTCATTCTTACTTTGGAACGGAGTTGAAAAACAAATTGAAATTTCTAATGATATAATTGAAGATATTGATGAACAGAAATTACTACTAAGTGTTTTTAGAGATTTAACTTCAAAAAAAGCTGATGAATTTTTATTAAAGAAAAAAGATAATTTACTCCAGGGTATTTCAGAAGCTACAAAAAGTCTGATCTCAAGCAAAGATTTAAATTACGGTTTAAACTCGGCAATAAGAATATTAGGTATAGCGGCAGAAGTAGAACGAGTATACATTTATAAACATCAAGTAATTGAAGAAACAGAAGAAAACTTTGCCCAACTTATGTATGAATGGACTTTGGAAGTGGCTGATGCACAAATTACTGAAAAAGCACTACAACGTCTTTCGTATTCTAGATTTGCTTCATTAAATTTTTTTGAAAATTTTAAAGCCGGTAAGTCATTAAAATTTATAATTAGTGATTTAACTAAAGAAAAGCGGGAGATGTTTATTGATAAAAAAATAAAATCATTAATTCTTGTTCCTATTTTAATAGATGGCGAATATTGGGGTTTTATTGGTTTTGATGAATTAAGAAAAGACAGAACTTGGTCGGATAGTGAAGAATATCTATTACATACAATGGCTTCTACAATAGCAGCGGTAATTAAACGAGAACAGATAAGCCAGGAGATAAATGAAAAGAATAAGGAATTAGATATTGCAGCAAAGAAAGCTGAAGCTGCAGTAAAAGCTAAAGGTGAATTCCTTGCATTAATGAGTCACGAAATAAGAACTCCTATGAATGGTGTTATTGGGATGACAGGTCTTTTGCTTGATACAGACCTTGACAAAGAACAAAGAGAATATGTAGAAACGATAAGAATAAGCGGTGATCAGTTATTGGTAATTATTAATGATATCTTGGATTTCTCCAAAATTGAATCGGAAAAATTGGAGTTGGAAAACCAACCTTTTGATTTACGTGAATGGAGAGAAGAGGAAT
>JADFGB010000340.1 GCA_022567875.1 Bacteroidota bacterium
CAAATTGATTATGTCTTTGCATTTGTTTTTGTCTTTGAAATTGCCAATTTTTATCCTGACGAGTATTAGCATTAAACATTTGTCTGTCCATATTGATGTTGTTTTGTTGTCGTGCAATTTCGTGAAATCGGTTGTTCATAATTATATATAATTATATTATGAATGAGCATAGAATAGATGAAGATGAAATTGATTTGCGAGATTATATTAATATAATCTTAAAAAAGAAATGGGGAATTTTTACTCAGTGGACTTTCGGTGATGTAACTTTCTTTTTTAAAAACGGTAAATTATTTGAGTGGGAAGAAATAAAGAAAGATAAAAAGGATAAATAAACTTGTTCAAAGTAGGAAAAATAAAATGTGAGAAAGCTATTCTGCTGGCACCGATGGAAGATGTCACAGATATTTCTTTTCGTTTAATATGTAAAGAACTCGGTGCAGATGTGGTATATACTGAATTTGTAAATGCCGAAGGATTGATACGTTCATCGGAAAGGACACACCAAAAACTTAAAATAATTGAAGAAGAACGACCGGTTGGAATTCAAATTTACGGCGGAAATACAAAATCAATGGTCGGGGCTGCAAGAATTGCAGAAGAAGAATCACCCGACTTAATTGATATAAATGCTGGCTGCTGGGTTAAAGGTGTAGTTAAATTAGGTGCCGGTGCCGGTCTGTTGAAAGACCCGGTTTATATGCAGAATTTAGTAAAAGAAGTTATTGATTCGGTCTCATTGCCTGTAACGGTTAAAACACGTTTGGGTATTGACGATAAAAGCATTCAAATTTTAGAAGTTGCAAAAAGGCTTGAAGATGCGGGAGCTTCTGCACTTACAATTCATTGCAGAACAAGAGCAATGGGACACAAGGGGGAAGCTGAGTGGAGCTGGATCCCAAAAATTAAAGAAGTAGTAGATATACCGGTTGTACTTAACGGAAATGTTTTAACACCTCAAGATGTAAAGGAAGCTTTTGATAAAACAAATGCTGACGGTGTAATGATAGCCCGAGGCGCAATCGGGAATCCTTGGATATTTAAAGAAGCCAAAGAACTTCTAAATGATGGTTATATAACTACAATAATTGATGAAGAAATTAGAATTAAAACTTGCTTAAGACATCTTGAACTTGCAATAAAAGTTAAAGGTGAAAGAAGAGCAATATTGGAACACAGAAAATTTTATACCGGTTATCTGCGTGGTCTGCCGAATGTATCGCAAATAAGGAAAACATTAATGGAACCCCTTTGTTACAAAGAAATTGAAGATATTCTATTATCCTATTCTGAAAAATTGAAAGGGATGAATGTACCGGTAGATTTTCCAATTTAAATTTTATAATAAAATAAAAAATAATTGACTAACCTTACAAAGCATAAAACTGCTAAAATAATTTCAACATTATTTATCCCGCAAACTTTTACAATTCTAATTTTCCCTTTTCTTGCATATAATTACGAGCCGTTATTCTTACAGAAATGGGTAGCAATATTTACGGCTTTAACATTGGGATGCAGTGTGCAAATATTGACTTATTTGTATATGTTAAAGAAAAGGAAAATTAAATCGTTTGACGAAGCTAAGAAAAATGAACGGACAATTCCTTTTTTGGTTCAAATCGGTTTTTATTTAATAGGACTTTTTATATTATTATTCTTTAATGTCAATCATCTGCTGATAGTATTTTGGTCTACTTATATTGTTAATAATATTTTTCTTCTTTTTATCAATTACAAATGGAAAATAAGTTCTCATTCAATCGGCGTTGCTCAGCACTTTGCGTTGTTCATTTATTTGATGAACCCAATTTATGTGGCATTTTTACCTATAGCTTATCTAATTGGATGGGCGAGAGTGGAATTGAATGTTCACGATAAATACCAAATTTTAGGTGGATTGCTCGTAGGTTTTTCTTTAACATATTTACAATTATATGTTCTTTTGTAGAGGCTGTCTTAAAAGTTCTAGTTTTTGTGTCATTCCCGTGTAAACCTGCCTTCCGGACAGGCAGTGGGAATGACAACCTCATAAAATTTACTTTTGAAACAACCTCTCCGTTAATAAGAAATCATCCATTAATCGTTTTAACTGTTTACTGAACAATCAAACTAAATGAAATTAGTATAAATTCTATTTCCATATTTTCACTTCAAAAACACCATTAGAGTTTGCAACACCTCTTAACATACTTGATGTATTAAAAACCAAAGCATAGTTTCCATCTTTACCAACAGCAATTATTCCGCCACTGCCTTCCGGCAACACATTAAATATCATTTCATCGGCAGCTTTTTGTAAAGAATACCCTTTGAATTTCATTAGAGCAGAAATATTATAAGCAACAGTGTTACGGATAAAAAGTTCTCCCTGCCCTGTTGCAGAAACACCGCAGGTATTATTATCGGCATAAGTTCCTGCATTAATTAAAGGTGAATCACCAACTCTTCCAGCCCATTTATCTGTTAACC
>JADFGB010000341.1 GCA_022567875.1 Bacteroidota bacterium
GGAAAACATATTAAATCAAGCAGAGGCATTATATGAAATGGGTTTTTTATATAAGCAGATGAGGGATTTTAAGAAGAGTAGAACCTGTTTCAATAAATCACTTAACAAATACAGATATTTAAAAATAGAAAATAAGACAGAAGAAATATTAGAAGTACTTAAATTATAAAAGATTGAAATATCTCATTCGCAAAAAATAACGTATAAAATTTTTTTGCCTACTTACCTTTATTAAAACATTACTACATTTTTATCCCATATTTACCTGTTTACACTGTCTATTAAAAAATAAATCTCCGAGGTTAAATAAATTAAAATATAATTATTATATGGGATCGTATCCAAAATCTTCAAAACCTGGGAGGTTTTAATACTACATTTACAACCGATGTTACCTGTTTACAGGTAATAATTTCCTGCCAAAATCATTCGAACATTAAAATTGATTTATAATCGCAATTTTTAAATTGGTATGATGTTTGTACAATTAGCCTTGCTTTATAATGAGAATAAACATTGGTTTAATTCTCAATAACTTTTTTCAAAATAATTTTTAGCAGCAATCATGAAAAACTTATTAACAATTTTGTTTTTAAGTGTGGGGTTATTCTTAGTTGGATGTTCTAACGATTCATCTCTTGTTGGTCCAACAGGAACAGATATAACCAATCAATCTGTTCAAACACAAGGGGACTCATTTATAGGTCTTCCGTTCACTTCATTAGATAAATCAAAGAAAGTAAAAAAAGAAATTAATGGAGACGAAGGCGGAACTATTGAAATTGAAGGGGAATTAAAAAATGGTATTAAATTTGAAGCAAAATTAGTTATCCCTAAAGGAGCCTTTGAAGGGACTAAAAAGATTACAATAAAATTTGATAAGAAAAGTGCAGCTTTTGATTTTAGTCCGAATAACATGACATTTGATAAACCTTTATTATTTACTGCAGAAATAGAGGGACTTAATTTGAAAAATATTGATCCCAATGATGTTCAATTTGGTTTTTTAGATAAAAAAGGAAATCTTGTTCTGATAGTATATGACGGAATGGAAGTAGATGTTGAAGATGGAGTACTAAAAGTCAAAAATGCTCAACTTTGGCATTTTTCAAGATATGGATGGTCTAAGTAATTAATAAGAATATTTTAATCAAAATGTGAAATAAATCAAAATAAGAGATTTAAAATGAAAGAGGATAAAAAGATATTGTCGAAGATACTCTCTGAATTTCTCGGACAAAAAGAATTCGGAGAGTTTCAAAAACTCTTGCTCAAAGAGAATTCTTCTAAAAAACAAAAAGTATCTTCTTCTACAATATCCAAGGAAAAGCAGTTGAAAGTAGAATTCTCTTCTTTACCCCTCTATTCTAATATTGATCTTCTTATTACATTCTCTCAATACAAACTTAAACAAAGCAAATTAACAAAATTTCTTTTATTTATAGGTGAAGATCTTACTGCTAAAGGTTTATTAGATTCAGCAGAAAAAGTATTTTCTCATCTGTTAAGTATATCGCCGGATAAATTAAAAAGCAGTGTAAGAGCAAAAGTGTTTTATGGTTTGGGTGATATATACAGCAGGCAGGCATTTTGGGAGAAAAGCATCTCTTACTTAAACAAAGCAAGAATAATATTCAAAAGTATAAATGATAAACAAGGAATGGCAAAATGTGAAAACATACTCGGCACAATAAAGGTAGAAACAGGAGAATTAAAAAGTGCCAAAAAACATTTTGAATCCGCGCTGTCACTTTTGGGATCTAACAAGCCAGATGTTTTAATTGGAATGCTGGAGTCTAATATAGGTATACTTGAGAACATCCAAGGCAATTACGATCAAGCATATATTCATTTTCAAAGGGCATTATTCAAGTTTGAAAAGGACAATAATCATCAAAGGCTATCAGAAGTACACCATAATTTGGGAATGGTTTATTTAGAGAAGAAAAACTATAAATCGGGGATAAAAGAATTTGATAGAGCATTTACCCACGCAAGTAAAGCCGATGTCTGGCAGATTATGTGTATCTCTTGTATTAACAAGGCATATATATATAATAAGTTAAAAGATTATTCTTTGGCAAATGCCTTTGCAGTTAAAGCAATGGACATAGCTTATAAAATTAACGACAGACTTTCAATAGCAGATATTTATAAAATTAAAGGAGTAATAGAAAAGAACAAGAAAAATTATACTTTATCAGAAAATTATTTAAACACGAGTCTCCGCATAAATATAGAGTTGGAAAACATATTAAATCAAGCAGAGGCATTATATGAAATGGGTTTTTTATATAAGCAGATGAGGGATTTTAAGAAGAGTAGAACCTGTTTCAATAAATCCCTTAACAAATATAATTACCTAAAAATAGAAAATAAGGTAGAAGAAATATTAGAAGTGCTTAAAATATAAAAGATAAAAAATTATTTAAGATGAATATTATTTATAAATATTTCACATAATAA
>JADFGB010000342.1 GCA_022567875.1 Bacteroidota bacterium
CCTAAATTAATAAAAAAACGGTTATTTCCTTCGGAAGTATGTTTACCTGTTGTTCCTTTTTGTTTGCTGTGTTTTCCCTGGCTTTCCGGTACGTTTAAGTCGGGAGCGTTTTTGTAGTAGTCAAGGAATCTGTTAAATTCAACAGACACAAATTTTTTAATCAACTCTTCACGGTCAAGCCATTCAAGTTTAAGCATAATAGCAGGAAGAAATGAATCAATTTTTTCATTATCAACATCCACTTTTTCCATTTTGTCAATTACATGAAAAAGCTGCTTTTCACAAATATCTTTGCCAAGTGGTACTGGCTTGTATTCAAACTTTTTATTGATCTGCTTTTCTATTATTTGGATCTTAAATTTTTCTTTAAGGTGGGCAATTATCATTGAAGTACCGCTTCTTCCGGCTCTGCCGGTTCTTCCGCTTCTGTGAGTATAAATTTCCAAATCATCAGGTAAATTGTAATTGATAATATGAGTAAGATTTTCAACATCAAGTCCGCGTGCAGCAACATCCGTAGCTACAAGCAGTTTTACATGACCGATACGAAACTTTGCCATCACACTATCCCTTTGTGGCTGTGATAAATCGCCGTGAAGTGAATCCGCATTGTATCCGTCCTTGATTAACCATTCGGCAACTTGCTGGGTTTCTCTCCTGGTTCGGCAAAAGATTATTCCGTAAATCTCAGGATAAAAGTCTACAATTCTTTTTAGTGCTAAATACCTTTCGCGTGCATGAACTATATAGCACACATGGTTAACATTATCAGCACCTACATTTTTAGTACCGATAGTAATTTCAACCGGGTCTTTCATAAACCGTTTTGCCATTTTACGAACATTATCCGGCATTGTAGCGGAGAAAAGCAATGTGTTTTTATCTGAAGGTGTATTTTTTAAGATTGCTTCAAGATCATCTCTGAAACCCATGTTAAGCATTTCGTCTGCTTCATCCAGTACAACTGATTTTATTTTAGAAATCTTTACTACCCTTCTTTTAATTAGGTCAAGCAGTCTACCCGGTGTTGCTGAAATAATATGCACACCTCTTTTAATAGTGCTAATCTGTCTCTCTATACTTGCACCTCCGAACACAGCAGTTATTTTAATATTACTGTTGTATTTTGCGTATGAGATTAAGTCATCCGTAATTTGTATACAGAGTTCACGTGTTGGACAAAGGATAAGATGCTGAACATGCTTATCCGATGTATTAGTTTTTTGAATTAAAGGCAAACCATAGGCAGCTGTTTTACCGGTACCGGTTTGTGCCAAGGCAATTAAATCATCACAATCTTTCTGAATTAAATGAGGGATTACCTTTACCTGAACGGGCATAGGATTTTTAAATCCAAGGTCTTCAATAGCGCGGATATATATATTTTCAATTCCAATTTCTTCAAACGTCATAAAATCTCTTCCTTATTTAATAGCATTCTTTAATTAATAATTAGCTTTACAAATTACACAAACATAAGTTAGTAACCCTATTTATTTGCAAGCTTTGAGTAATAAAAAATCTATTGTTTTAAGAAAAAAAATATAAACTGAACCTGAAATTCTCTATTGAAATTACAAACTTACCCGCAGAAGCAAAGTGAAGAATCTCTTTGAATAGTACTCTTCTTTAATTTTTTCTTTTAACATAAATAGTCTTTGTTACATTTGCAACAACTATTCCTTGTTCGTCAATAATTTCCGTTTCAAATTGGGGAAAGTATTTATTTCTGTCTTTTGTATTTTCTTTAATTTCATTTAACAGTTTTTCTGTAATATTAAATTCTGCTTTAACTGTACCGCGTCCAGGTTTTAGAAATTTAATACAGCTTTTCTGATCCCAGACAAGGTAATCCTTCCCGAGATTCTTTATAAGCATTGTCATTAAAAAAGGGTCGGTCATTGAAAAAAGACTTCCGCCAAAGTGAGTGCCTACATAATTTTTGTTGTAAAAATGCAGTTTCATTGTGACTGTGATTTGCCTGTAATCAGGTGAGATGTGTTCTATTTTAATTCCCGTAAATAAATACGGCGGGTAAAAGTTGAATAACAGTTTGAAGAGTTTGTGGTGCATATTATACTTATTATAATTCCGTTGTTAATTTATCTCTTTCAAAATGCATCTTTTCAGTGTAGTTAAAAATTTCCAGCATTTTCTGGCATCTTTCCATTGAAAGTAGTGGACCAGAAATCGGCCATTTACTGCAAAATCCATCGTAAAAATAATAAACACAATCTCCTTTCTTAAGTACCCCCTCGATAAATTGTGGGTTCTTTATTGCCTTTATAGTAGCTAAACCTTTCATATTAGAAATTGATGTCAATACCATAGGAAACTCAGCTATGATATAACAGTTTTCTTGAATCTCCTTGCTAATCTTTGCCACACTCTCTGTTTCAAGAATTATCTCTTTATGTTGTACATTAATTTTTTCATACATCATGTTTAAGTTCAATCCGAATA
>JADFGB010000343.1 GCA_022567875.1 Bacteroidota bacterium
TTTCAGAGGCCGAATTTCTATAAATAACGGTAAATTTTCAACTAATTTTGTTGTTCCGAAGGATATCTCATATGAGAATAAAAATGGTAAAGTACTTCTTTATTTTACAGGGCAAGGTATAGATGGACTGGGATTTACCAATAAAGTAAGAATTGGTGGTACTGATACAACAACTGTTAATGACGGGAATGGTCCAACTATAGAAATCTTCTTTGATAATTTAAGTTCACGGAACAATTCCTTAATTACACCTAATTCAAAATTAATTGTAAAACTTTCAGATAAAACGGGTCTAAATACAACTGGAACAGGTATAGGGCATAAATTAGAGGGTATTTTAAATGATAATGTAAATTCACCAATTGATTTTACAAATTTTTTTACTAGCGATTTAAATTCAGGTGGTAAAACCGGGCAAATTAATTACACATTTAATAATTTATCACCCGGTGAATATAAGATTAAAATAAAAGCTTGGGACGTATTTAATAATTTTTCAAGTCAGGAAAGTTTTTTTAGTGTAGTTTCACAAGATAAATTGTTGATTAGAAATGTATTTAATTATCCAAATCCTTTTTCATCAAATACTACATTTACTTTTCAACAAAATTTGAATACCTTTTTGGATGTAAAAATTAAAATATACACAGTAGCAGGAAGGTTGATAAGAAGAATTGAAAGAAACAGCATTAGTGATAAATTTGTAACTATAGCCTGGGATGGAAGAGACCAGGATGGTGATTTAATTGCAAACGGTACTTATCTATATAAAATTATTGTAAGATCAGTAGATGGTACTTTTAATAAAAGTGTTTTAGGTAAATTGGCAGTAATCAGATAGGTATGATTATTGTAGTATGATATTGATTATTGAATTTGGTACTCAATATAGATAAAATAAAAACTGTGTTTAGAAAATGTTTCATTTTAGTACAAATAACTGGAGGAAGTTATATGAAAAGCTTGATTAAATTGGTAATACTAATAATTTTTTTAGGGGTATTACCAAAAGGAATTTATGCACAAGGTGGTGAAACTGCAGTACCATTTTTATTATTAGCCCCTGATTCAAGAGCAGGAGGTATGGGTGAGTCCGGCACCGGACTGGCAGATAATTCTGCTGCTATTTTTTGGAATCCTGCTGGGATTGGATTTTTAAAAGGAAAGGAATTAAGTATTACGCATAGTAATTGGTTACCCCAATTCAATTTAGATCTTTTTTATGATTATCTAACATACAGGCAGTATGTTGAAAGCCTTAATGGGAGCATAACTGCTAGTATTACTTATTTGAATTTTGGAGAATTTGTTAGAACAGGTCCTGACGATCCGACTCCACTTGGGACTTTTAATTCTTTTGATGCTGCAATAACTCTCGGTTATGCAACTAAGATAAGTGATGATATGGGTCTAGGTTTTAATTTTAGATTAATTCATAGTAGATTGTCTGACCAACCTGTAGCATTAGAACAGGGAACAGGTACTGCTACATCCATTAGTTTTGATGTTGGGTGGATGTGGAGACCTGCTGAATTTAATATTCCGTTATTGGGAGATTTGAGCAAGAAATTTAGTCTTGGAATTAACCTAAGCAATTTAGGTCCTAAAATAAATTATATAGATCAAGCTCAAGCTGATCCTATACCTACTAATTTAAGAGTAGGTATGGCTTTCCAATTGTTGCATAATGATTTTAATTCTCTTATTTATACATTTGATATGAGTAAACTTTTAGTTGTCAAAGATAGTACGGGAGCTGAAAATTTTTATAAAGCTATATTTACTTCGTGGAGTAAAAAACCGGTATTCAGATCTATAAATTATTCTATGGGTGTTGAATATACTTACGGAATACCGGGTGATTTTTTATTTTCTTTAAGAACCGGATTCTTTTATGAAGACCCTTCTTTTGGAAACAGAAAATTTGTTACTTTTGGTGCCGGCATTCGTTATGATATTTACGGATTTGATTTTAGTTATATTACAACATCTATTTTCAAAGGTGGGGCAAATCATCCCCTTTCAGATACACTCAGATTTAGTGTTGCTATTGGCTGGGGTGGTACTCAGAGTACAACAGTTGGATTGCCAAGAGGAATTTAAGCATTTATGCTAAAATATTTTCTTTCACTATTTATCCTTATTTTTGGTTTGGGCAGCATTGCTGCCCAATCTAGTATTAATTATACATTAAACTTTCAAACCAAATTTTCAAATAACAATATCTTTATAGCAGATACTTTGAAAATACTTGCTGTAATGGCTGATTTTAAAGTAGATAAAGATGGTACAACTTTTGGGGATGGTACATTTGGCAGTATTTATTCAAAGGATTACGGTAATTCTATTATAGATCCATTACCACACAATAAAAATTATTTTGAAAATCACTTGGAATTTGTTAAAAATTATTACTCCCAAGTTTCTAAAAATAAACTAAAAATAAAATATACTGTTT
>JADFGB010000344.1 GCA_022567875.1 Bacteroidota bacterium
ATATATGAGTTAACCGCGAAATCAGCCATTGCGTAATCAAGACCGCTTGGCAGTTTATCAAACCAGATTGGCCGAAAGTAATTTTCGATGAAGATTTCATTCGCATCGGTTTTGCTGATTAGCTTTACCGATATTGGACCGAAGCCGCTAGCATCACGCCACGCATCCAAGGTTTTTTGAGTGACCCCGTGATTGGTTGCACCGCCCGGGTCCTTTGGGTGGTCGACATAGCCACCCTCGGATAAGCCAAGCCAAGCTAAAACCTGTTCAGTGTTGCTTTTCATTTCCGCTCCAATAAATGCGCAGTGATAATATCGAGTTTTGCGTCAATCTTGTCAAACAGCTTTTCAGTAATATTGAAAAGGAGGGCCAGCGTTCCTATAAATAAAAGAAGAAGAATTAAGATTGATTTAAATTTTTAAGAAAATAACTATTTACCTTTTTTCCATTAATTTCTTATAAATTGAAATGTTTTAATTAAATACCAAGTAGAAGGATCTGCACCCCTGTATTGGTGACTTCCACAGCTACACTTTAATGAATTAGAAAATTCTATCGTAGAAGATTATAAAGGTTTTTTGGATAAACTTAATAAAATCCCTGCTGATGTTTCAATTTCTGCGTTAGATCAATGGATGAGTAAATCGATTCCTGAAATTGAATTTACTACAAAAAGAAGTACTGTAAAAAGAAAAAAATTCGAATCTTCCAGGTATAATTCTGAAATTCCACTTGAAATAAATCCTATTGTTCAGCAATGGCTTGATTATTTTCAAAATAAAGGAAGTGCTGTAATAAAAAGATGGTTTGAACGTTCAGGAAGATATTTTCCTATGATGGAAAGAATTTTCAGAGAAGAAGATGTTCCAAGACAGCTTTTATATCTTAGTATGGTTGAAAGCGGTTTAAACCCAAGAGCACGTTCTTGGGCAAGAGCCGTTGGAATGTGGCAGTTTATTAGAGGTACAGGGAAAGTTTATGGATTAAGATCAGACTTTTATGTTGATGACAGAAGAAATCCTGAGCTGTCTACACGTGCTGCAGCAAAACATTTGAAAGATCTTTATAGTGAATTCGGTGATTGGTATTTAGCAATTGCAGCTTATAATTCAGGTATGGGCTGGGTAAACAGAGCTAAAAATAGATCGGGAGGAGAAGATTTTTGGACTATTAGATGGTTTTTGCCTAGGGAAACAAGGAATTATGTTCCTCAGTATATTGCTGTTACTATTATTGCAACTGATCCGGCAAAATATGGTGTTAAGGATTTGGAATATAAAAAACCTTTTTTATATGATAAATTTCTCATAAAAGAAGCTATTGATATGCATTTTTTAGCTTCAATTGCCGGCACTTCTTTTAAAATCATTCGAGATATGAATCCTGAGTTAACACAACAAAGTACACCTACGGCAAAACGAGGTGGATATTATCTAAAAATTCCCAAAGGTTCAATTAAAAAATTCTCAAAAGGAATGCAGAATATTCCTAAAAGCGCAAGAGTTCATTTCTTATTTCATATTATCAGAAGGGGGGAAACATTATCAGGAATTGCATATCGTTACAGAATATCTACCTCTAAATTAGCAGATGCTAATAATATTTCGAGAAGATCAAGGATTTATGTCGGCCATAAATTAAAGATTCCTGTTCTTAATGTTTCAAAACAAAATTATGCCTATAACCCGGATGTAACTGCAGCAGTTGATACTAATTATCATGCTTATATTGATTCAAAAGTAGAAAGCGAAGATATTGCAGTCGATGATCTGGCAAAGATCAATCAGAATTACATTGTACCCGATGGTTTTGTCTCTGTTGATTACACCGTGAAAAGGAAGGACAGTTTAATAGGAATTGCAGATCTATTTGAAGCAAGAGTAATTGACATTAGAAACTGGAATAATATACCCTATACTTCATCTTTTATAATAGGACAAAAATTAAAAATTTATGTTCCCAAATCAAAGAAAGACTATTTTGTAAAATTGAACGAAAAGAATAAAGATACACTTTATACTGTAATTCCAGTCATCAAAAAGAGTAAAGGCAGATGGCAATACCATAGAATAAGATACGGTGAAAGTCTTTCCACAATTGCTGAGAAATTTGGTGTAAGAGCCAGAGACCTTAAAAGATGGAACGGACTGAGAAGCAGCAGAATCTATGTCGGTAAACGTTTAAGAATTTACGGTTTTGATAGGAATTATGTAAGGAAATCTGTAAGAAAAAAAACACCAACTAAAAAGATTACGCCAAAAGGTACATACACTTTATATAAAGTAAAAAAGGGCGATACTGTTGGTGAACTTTCGGAAAAGTTTAATGTATCTGTACGTGATATTAAAAGTTGGAACAATTTAAGAACAAGCAGAATTGTTGCAGGCAAAAATTTAAAAATATACACCAATAAAAAAGTTGTTGAAGCCAAAAAAGCAAAAACAACAAAAACAAAAA
>JADFGB010000345.1 GCA_022567875.1 Bacteroidota bacterium
CCAAAATGTGTTATTTGTCCTTTGTTAAAAATCTGCAAATATGAAAATAAAAATCTAAGCCTAACAAAGAAAAGTAAGGAAAGAGAATTTATGCTACTTGACAGCATAGAATAAAATAATTAAGTTTTAAACACTAAAGCCTAAGGAATATTCCTTTACAATAATTCTTATTTCAATTAGATTTGTATACTAAAGTCTTATCTGTATTATTTTTTTAGGAGAAAAATTTATGGCAAATAAATTAGGAATTTTAGGATACGATTATGTTGAATTTTATGTTGGTTCAGCTAAAATGTGGGCATACTGGCATGCTAAAAGTATGGGACTTAAAATTACAGCATACAGCGGTCCCGAAACAGGTGTAAAAGGAAAAGTATCTTATTTAGTAGAAGGTGAAAATCTTAGAATTGTAGTTACTTCAGCAGTAGATCCTTCAGAATTCAAAATTTCTTCGTTTGTACAAAAGCACGGTGACGGTGTTAAAAGGTGGGCGCTGAAAGTTAAAGATGTAAAATATGCTTTTGATACCGCTGTTAAAAACGGTGCCGTTCCTGTAAGCTCTTATAAAAAATATGAAGATGACAACGGTTATATTGAAGAAGCTGCAGTAAAATTATATGACGATGCTGAAATTGTTTTTTCTAAAAGAGATAATTATAAAGGTCAGTTCAAACCATATTTTACAGAACCTATACAACACATTAAAATAGAAGCTCATAAAACGGGTTTAAAAGAAATTGACCATATAGTTGGTAATGTAAGAATTAATGAGATGGATTTTTGGGTAAATTATTTGAACAAAACTCTTAACTTTGAAACATTCCTTGAATTTGGGATGGGCGATATTTCCACTAAATATTCTGCATTACTTTCAAAAGTGGTTCGTTCAAAAGAAGCTGATATTAAAAACCCCATAAATGAACCATACGAAGGTCTAAAAAAATCACAGATTGAAGAATATATTGATGAATATCTTGGTTCGGGAATTCAGCATATCGCAATTTCAACTGATAATATTATTGAAACAATTGCAAATATGAAAAAAAATGGTGTTGAATTTTTAGAGCCGCCTGATTCATATTATGATATGCTTCGTAAGGAAAATATAGATATCACCGAGGATATTGCTGATCTTCAAGAGAATGGGATTCTTTGCGATCATACTGAAAGTAAAGGCTACTTACTTCAGCTATTTACAAAACCCATTGGTGACAGACCTACATTTTTTTATGAAATAATACAAAGAAGAAATGGAGCAGAAGGATTTGGTCAAGGTAACTTCCAGGCACTGTTCGAATCAATTGAAAAAGATCAAATTCAAAGAGGTAATTTTGATAGGGATTAAAGGTATTAAAAACCTCCGAGGTTGCAATATTTAAGAAACTAAGAAAATATTATGAGTAAAAAAAAAATCATTTGGAATACCTCGGAGGTTGCCAGAAATATTGAATTAATTATATAATTAGTGAGACGAGGTAAGTATGTCATTTTATGTTAAATTAGGAAAAGTACCACCAAAGAGGCACACAACATTTTATAAGCCTGATGGTAAGTCACTTTACAGAGAAGAATTGTTTAGCACAATTGGTTTCTCCGGTATTTATTCAAATAAATATCATATTTATATGCCGACACAAGTGGAACAAATATCCGAACTAGATAAACAAGAAGATAATATTTGGTACGATGCACCTTTGCAATATTATCATTTTTCCACTGACAAAAAGCAAACAAATGGTAATATCTTTTCTTCAAGAAATGAATTTTTAAAAAATAACCACTGCATTCTGTCCACAGCTCACCTCACTGAAGAAGCAGATTTCTTTTATAGAAATTCTCATATGCACGAGCTTATTTTTATCCACAATGGTAAGGGTGAATTTTTATCGGAGTACGGAAGTCTGAAATTTAATGAATGGGATTTTATAATTGTACCCAAGGGTACAACATATAAATTTAATTTTGAAAGTTATGAAAATGTAAAACTTTTTATTGTTGAATCTGACACACCATTTGATATACCAAAACATTTCAGAAACGAATACGGACAGCTTACCGAAGATGCACCGTATTATGAAAGAGATTTCCGTGTCCCAGAATTTACAGAACCGATAGATGAAAAAGGAGAGTTCAAACTTTTATTAAAAGTATCAAACAGAATTTTTGATTACAAACTTCCACACCATCCTTTTGATGTTGTAGGATGGGATGGTTACTTATATCCTTATATTTTTAATATTAAAGAGATGGATAAAATAAGTATTAAAAACAGAGAAAACGTTGAAGACTATATGGAGTCTTTAATGAGTGACATCCAAGCCGATGGTTTAAGTGATGACATCAAGTTTGAGATGGAGAAGAAGTACATCACACAATTGAATAATATTAATTTATATGAGTGAGAGAGATGAGATGCAGAAGAAGAGACAAATATTATATTG
>JADFGB010000034.1 GCA_022567875.1 Bacteroidota bacterium
AAAATTATTATTGATATACGATCTATTTCTAATTTTAATGTCGGGTATATCCAAAATGCATTAAATATAAAACCAGCTGATATAATTAATTTTATTAAAACCACAGAACCCAACAATACTATTGTGTTGGTAAGTTTAACAGGACAATCTGCTTCTTATTATACCGGCTTGTTAAGATTAAATGGTTACACAAATGTGTTTGCTCTTAAGTACGGAATGTCTTCTTGGAATATAGATTTTGCAGTGCCTTGGAAAATTAATAATCAACGTACAACTTTTTTTACAAATAAAGTTTTTAACAAACCGCCTTTTTCCACTTTGCCTGAAATTAACTTTGCGAGTACTGAAGGGAACATTAAAGAAAAAATAAATAGAATAATACAGGGATTAATGAACAATACATTTTCAGAAAATGATATTGTGGATGTCTCAATTACTGTAAGCAATTTAATTGATATTTATTCACCAAGCAGAGGTGATTACTTAAATACATTTGTAGTGTGTTATGCACAAAACTTAGACGAATACATAGTTGGTTCAAGTTCGATATCTAATCCAGGTCATTTACCAACAGCAGTATATTACCAGGCAAATAATTTTGGTGCATCTGATTTAAGAAGCACCGCATTTTTACAGACAATTCCTAATAATAAAGATATTGTTGTCTATAGCAGAATAGGACATTCAAGTGCATTTATTACTGCATATCTTAATCTTTTAGGTTATCGGGCTAAGTCACTTTTATTTGGTATGAGGTGGTTAGTTGGTTTTAATTTAACAGAAGTCAATAATTATCCATACGTTACGGGTCCATAAAATATAATTCACATCTCAACTTCTACTAATCCATAATGAATGTTATATTTGTTAGCACATTTCAAATTGATAAATATTAGAGAAATTATTAATGCAGCAACCCAAAGTAACTTTAGAATTAGCCGTTGAGCACGGACTAACTAAAGAAGAATACAATAAAATAGTTAAAATCTTAGACAGAGTTCCTACTTTTACAGAACTTGGAATTTTCAGTGTGATGTGGAGTGAACACTGTAGTTACAAAAATTCTATTGCACTTCTCAAAACTTTACCTAGGGAAGGAGAAAAATTATTAGTAGGTGCCGGTGAAGAAAACGCCGGACTTGTTGATATCGGTGACGGACTAGCCGTTGCTTTCAAAATTGAAAGCCATAATCATCCATCTGCTGTTGAGCCTTATCAGGGAGCAGCAACGGGAGTGGGCGGAATTTTAAGAGATATATTTACTATGGGTGCAAGACCTATTGCTGCATTAAATTCACTTCGCTTCGGCTCACTCAAAAATGCAAGAACCAGATATCTTTTTGAAGGAGCTGTAAAAGGGATAGGCGATTACGGAAACAGTTTTGGTGTTCCTACAGTAGGCGGTGAGGTTTTCTTTGATGAATCCTACCAGGATAATCCATTGATTAATGCAATGGCTGTAGGAATTGTAAAGCACGATAAAGTTGCAAGTGCAATTTCAAAAGGTACAGGTAATCCTGTTATGATTGTAGGCTCATCAACAGGAAGAGACGGAATACACGGAGCTACTTTTGCATCAGAAGAAATTTCTGAAAAAACTGAAAGTAAAAGACCATCGGTACAAGTAGGCGATCCTTTTACTGAAAAACTTCTTCTCGAAGCTACACTTGAAATTATCAAACATGGCTGGCTTGTTGGCATTCAGGATATGGGTGCCGCAGGTATCTCCTGCTCAACATGTGAAATGAGCGAAAAGGGTAACTCAGGTATGAGAATAGATTTGAACAAAGTACCGCTTCGTGAAAATGGGATGACTGCTTATGAAATTATGCTTTCTGAAAGTCAGGAGAGAATGCTCTGCACTGTTAAAAAAGGTTTTGAAGATGACGTAAAAAGAATATTTAACAAATGGGATTTAAATTGTGAAATAATTGGTGAAGTCACAGACAACGGAAATATAAATATTTTTTATAATGGGCAAGAAGAAGTAAATATTCCTGCATTTGATCTTGTTCTTGGCGGCGGTGCACCTGTTTATTTGAGAGAGTCAAAAGAACCAAAATATATAGATGAAAAAAGGAAATTTGATTTTAATTCATTACCTAAAATCGAAAATATTTCGGATGCTTTTGTTAAAATATTTACTTCACCTAATATTGCTTCAAAAAAATGGGTCTATCAACAATATGATTCTATGGTACGAACAAATACAATTATAGGCCCGGGTTGTGATTCCGCTGTTGTTATGATTAAAGGAACAAACAAAGCTTTGGCAATGAACATAGATTGTAACGGAAGATATGTTTATTTAAATCCGAGAGTCGGTACACAAATAGCAGTTGCTGAAGCGGCAAGAAATATTGTTTGTTCCGGTGGTAAACCTTTAGCTGTTACAAACTGTTTAAATTTTGGTAACCCTTATAAACCGGAAAATTATTGGCAATTCAAAGAAGCTGTAAAAGGACTGGGGGATGCCTGCCGAGAATTTAATACACCGGTAACTGGTGGAAATGTCAGCTTTTATAATGAATCACCCAATACAGCAGTGTATCCAACACCTACTATAGGAATGGTAGGTCTAATTGAAAACCTTGATAATATTACAACTTCATTTTTTAAAGGCAGTGGAGATTTAATTTATTTATTGGGGTCTGACAAAGAAGAAATAGGTGGGAGTGAATTTTTAAAAGTAATTCATAATTTGGTCACCGGTAATTCACCGTCTTTAGATTTTACAGTTGAAAAGAAACTTCAAAATATTATTTTACAACTTATTAAAAAAAGATTTATAAAATCTGCTCACGATATTTCTGAAGGCGGTATTATTTGTGCTTTAGCGGAATGTTGTATATTGGATGAAAATAATTTAATAGGTGCTTATGTTAATATTAGAACAATCAACCGAGAAGATTTTACATTTTTTAGTGAATCACAATCAAGAGTGATTGTTTCAATAGACAATGAAAATAAAAAAGAATTTGAAAATCTTTTAAACAAACTAGCTCAACCTTATTATTATTTAGGTGAAACCAGAAAAAAAGAATTCATAGTTAATGATGTTATTAATTTCAATATAGATGAACTAAGCAGTCTTTATTATTCTGCAATTCCTAAAATTATGAATGGAAAAGAAAATTAAAAAAAAATTTCAATCTTCAAAGTTATATTCTTTCTTCAGGAAAATTAGATTTTACCTGCACTTAAAACCTACTTATCATAGAATTAAGGAATTTGTAAAGCACTATTTTGGAGGGCTTATAACCCGTATAGACGAACACCATGTTTTTTTACTTAGTGGAGGATTAGCTTTCTCCCTTTTCGTTTGTATCATTCCTTTCGTTTTAATTATATTTTGGATTTTAGGTAATTTTTTATCATCGGGAGATGTTCAAATTCAGTTGAACAGTTTTATTGATACAATCATTCCTTATCAAAATTATTCTGATTTTATAAAAACGATTATTTCTAAAAGAATAACCGAAGTTGTGGAGTTTAAAAATGTAGCCGGTTATATTGGTATAATTGGTTTGTTCTTTGCAGCAAGTGGATTCTCCAGCAGTATAAGGACAATTCTTAACAAAGTATTTTGTCCGAATACTGATGTAAATATTGTTATTGGAAAATTGAGAGACTTTGCATTAGTGCTAATTGCAGTATTGATTTTCTTAATTGCAACCTTAATTTTTCCTTTCTTAGAAATCCTTAGATCAGCTCCTAAGGATATTGTGTTTTTACAATTTTTCCAGCTTGGAATCTTTCAAAAGATAATTGCTACAATTATTTCTTTTACAGTTATTTTTGTTCTCTATTCAACTATGTACCGTTTTATTCCAATTCGTAAACTTAATCATAAGTCAATAGTGGTTGGTGCATTTTGGTCAACAGTTATGTGGGAAGCCGCGAGACAAGTTTTTGGTTATTACATATATCATTTCGGTTCCATTGGTAGAATTTACGGTACTTATGCTTTTTTAGTTGTTGTAGCTTTTTGGATTTATTACTCATCGGTTGTTTTTATAATCGGAGCAGAAATAGCAAAACTCCATTCCGACAGAGTTTTCGGCAGAAATACTTCTTATTAACCGATTACTATTTTTGGATTAAGAGTAATATTACTCTTCATTGAATTTGAAATTAAACAAAGCTTCTCAGACTTTTCAATTATTCTTAAAGTTCTCCCTTCCTTGGTTGGGTCTGATATTTTCACAACAGGCTTTAATTCTATTTCTGACATCATAAATATACCGTCTACATTTTCTATTTTTCCTGTAGCGGAACATTCAAAACTTTCAAATTCCAATTTAGAATTTTCAGCAATTGCCAAAAAAGTTGTCATTAAACATATAGCTGCAGATGCAACAAATAAATGTTCGGGCGACCAAGTATTTGGAACCCCTTTTTCAAAATCCGGAGGTGTGGCAACATCGAAAGAAGAAAATCCATCAGATGATAAAACACCCAATCTTCCTTCTTTCCAGGTAACATTCGTTGTGTAAATATGTGTGTTTTCCATAAATAATCTTTTTTTATATAGTATGATGTTGTAATCTCTAATTAGATTCAACTTATGACTAGCTATTTAAAAAAAAATTAATTTGACAAACAATATCTATATTGTTATCTTAATAAGAGTTAAAAATCTGATTATAATATAATAATTTTATTATTAGATTTTTGTTCCTATATTTTATTTTAATACTTTTTTAGTTTTAACTATGAACATACATTCTTAAAATGACAATAATATTTTCTAAAAAATGTGAGTATGGTTTACAAGCCTGTTTATATTTAGCAGCGCTCAACACCATGGAAGTAATTCCATCGGGGGAAATTGCAAAGAAATTAAAAATACCAAAAGAATTTATTTCTAAAATTCTTCAAAGTCTTACTGCAAGTGGTTTAATATATTCAAAAAAAGGTAAGTTAGGTGGTTTCTCATTAGCTAAGAATCCCAATAAAATTAAACTAATTGATATTGTTACTGCAATTGACGGCTTGGAATTATTTGAAAGGTGCGTTTTAGGTTTTCCTAATTGTTCGCCTGATACCCCTTGTCCTGTTCATGATAAATGGGGGGAATTAAGAACTAAAGCTTATCAAATGCTTACTGAAGAAACACTTGATGCATTTGCTGAGAAAACTTTGAGAAAAATTAAGAACTTATAAAATTTTTTTATATTAAATCGGATATTATAATCTGATTTAATAAACTATATTATGGAGTTGATATGAAAACAAATAAAATTGATTTTACAAAAAAAACTTTATCTGAAATTGCTATAGAAGATTATAAATATGCTGAAGTTTTTGAAAAATATGGATTAGATTTTTGTTGTAACGGAAATGTAAATTATTTAGAAGCTTGTGAAAATAAAGGAATAGATAAAACAATATTATCCATGGAACTGAAAGAAGCGAGTGAGATAAAAGAAAATAACGAAAAGTATGAAGACTGGAAATTAGATTTCTTAGTAGATTATATAATTAATAATCACCACCGTTATGTTAATGAAAGTATACCTAAGATTATAGAACACTTAAATAAATTAACAGCTAAACATAGTGACAGTCATCCGGAAATTAAAAATATAAATGAGTCTTTTTCTATAGTTTCTAAGGATTTACAACACCATATGTTTAAGGAAGAAAAGATCTTATTTCCTTATATAAAACAAATGGTTTTAGTATATGATGGTAAAGCAAAAAACGAAGTGCCGTATTTTGGTACGGTTGAAAACCCTATAAGAATGATGGAAGATGAGCACAAAAACGCAGGCGATTTGTTTAAAAAGATACAGGAATTATCAAACAATTATACAGCGCCTGCTGACGGTTGTACAACTTATAAATTGACAATGAATGAGTTAAAAGATTTTGAAGAAGATCTGCATAAACATATACATTTAGAAAATAATATATTGTTTCCAAAATCAGTCGCATTGGAAAAAGAACTATTTGTAAACTAGTTAGAACAAGTAATCGATAAATATTGCTACTTGTCGAAAATAATAACCGTTAGTAGAATGGTTGTTGATAATTTCCCAAAATATATAATCTTTGTAATCGGAATTAAAAATCTTTTTTTTAATTCTGAAAAAATGCTTTATAAACTATTATTGTGTGGTGTCAGTATGGAACTAAATCAAATACCAGATTTTACAGATAAACTCTGTAAAGCTAAAGAACTTCATTTAGATGGAAAATTGGACAAAGCAATTGCAGAATATACTTCTCTGTTAAACAGAAACGCAACTGCAGAATTATATTGTTTACTAGGATGGGCATATTGCCTTAATGGTAATTTTATAGATGCAATAAATCAGTGCAGATTTGCCATTGAGCTGGATCCTGAATGGGGCAATGCATACAATGATTTAGCCTGTTATTTGATTTATGAAAAAAGATTTGATGCTGCTCTACCATGGCTAGAAAAAGCCATACAATTAGAAAGTTACACTGAGAAACACCTTCCTTATTATAATTTGGGCAGAGTATACGAGAAAAAAGGAATGTGGCTGTATTCTAAAAACTGTTATGAATTTTCAGTTTCATTAGCACCTGATTATAAAAAAGCTCACAAGGGACTTAATAGAATTTATGCATATTTAAACTGATTGATTAATAATATTAAAATTTCATTCTTAGTCCTTTTTCTTTATGTATAAAGAGCCAGCGGCAGATTCATCCAATATTTAATTCTTTAAAATTGTAACATCATCTTCTGCATTTGATAATTTTAATGATGAAATTATAATGCAAGATGGGTTACAGTGAATAATATTTTTTACGATAGCACATCCAACCAAACCAAATCCACCAAGAATTAGCACGCTCTTAATCTGGATATTCATATTATCCAAAATAAATTAGAAGAATGTTATATTTAAAATTACAGTTTGTATAGTATATTGGTAATCTGTTGTACTGATAAAAAATTATAAACATTTTATTATCTTATTTAAGATTATTATAGTATAATAAATTGCTATACTTTAGTTGTATTTGTAAATTTGAATTCATAAATAAATTTAACATTCAATTATATTTTTTTTGAAAGCGGTGAATTAGATGAAAATTAAAGAAATTCTAGAACTAGAATATATTATCCCCAGGATGAAAGCAAACAATAAAGTAGATGCAATTAATGAATTAATAAATTTATTGGAAAACAATAACAAAGTTTTAGATTTGGAAGAAATCCGCGACTCAATTCACAACAGGGAAAAAATAATGTCAACCGGTGTGGGTAAAGGCTTTGCTATACCGCATGGTAAAACCAAAGCGACTTCTGAAATTCTTAGTGTATTTGGAATTGCAAGAACACCAATTGATTATCAGTCACTTGATGGAGAACCGGTACAGCTAATATTTTTATTAGTTGGCAAAGATAATATGGTAAGTGCACATATAAAATTATTGAGCCGTATTTCACGAATGATGAATGAAGATAGTTTCAGAGAAAAATTATTACAAACCGAAACATCTGAGCAAATATTAAAAATCTTTAGAGAAGAAGAAATAAAACTTATTGATCTTTAAAATAAGATAAACAATCTTTTATACCACTTGTAAATTTATGATAAAAGCAATTAAAGGCACTAAGGATATACTTCCTGATAGCATTGAAAAGTGGAAATATGTAGAAAATATAATTTCTTCAGTTTTTAAGCACTATAATTACAGCGAAATTAGAACACCTATTTTTGAAGAAACATCACTATTTGTAAAGGGGATTGGTGAAGCTACTGATATAGTGGGTAAAGAGATGTACACATTTGAAGACAGAAGTAAAACAAGTATAACACTTAAACCTGAAATGACTGCATCTGTTGTCCGCGCTTTTATAGAACATTCACTTGGCAAAAAACAATCTCTTAATAAACTTTATTACATTTCACCGATGTTCAGACAGGAAAGACCGCAGGCAGGAAGGTTAAGAGAATTCCATCAATTTGGTGCAGAAGCTTTAGGCGGAAGCACACCGTTACTTGATGTTGAAATGATAAGTATGGCTTATGATATTTTATTAGGTGTGGGATTAAAAGATCTAACAATAAAAATTAATTCTCTCGGTACGCCTGAATCAAGAAAAAATTATACCCAAAAGTTAAGAGAGTATTTGAAAAATAAAGAGCATTTACTTTCAGTGGCCCGGCCGGGAGCCTGACTGCCAGGAAGGCAGACTGGTGGAGCGTTGCAGAGAACTGCCGGTTGCCGAGTTTTAATGTCAGGTTCTGTGGTTTCTCAGGCGGCGGAGGCTGGATGAACTGGCGACCGGACACCAGCAAGGCCTGGATTTCTGCCGCATCCAGGGCACGGCGGTAGAATCGCACTTCATCGATCTCGCCCTTGAAGAGCTTCGAGTCCTGGATTCGACCGATGTACATGT
>JADFGB010000346.1 GCA_022567875.1 Bacteroidota bacterium
TTCAGCTTATAAAAATGATCCGACTCAATTCGACAAAAAATATTTTACGGCAGGTATAGGTTTTTTACTTGCTAAAAACATAGGTGTAGATATTGGATATGCTCACGGATGGTGGAAAAACATAGGTGATAATTTTGGAGTAAATGTATCCCGCACATTTCAAGACATTACCTACGACAGAATATTGGTAGATTTGACATACCGTTTGTAAAACTTCTTTTAAAATTCTAAAAATAATTTAAGCTCTTTTTTTAACCCACACACTAAATGACAGCAGAAATTGGGTTTATTATTTATCTTTAACTTATTCTAAAATTGAAATCTTAAATACTAAAAGTTATATTTGGGTTTTACAATTAAGTTAATATAGATGAAAGAAATTATTACTGATTTTATTGAATCGTTCAAAATATTTTACGCTGAAAAGATTAATACATCTAAAGCAAAACTTAAGAAAAACTCCTTGGTTAGTTTTGCTTATCTAAATAAGGAAATAGATTTTAATAAAATTTTTGAAAATATTGGACTATTTTCTCCCTCCTTTATATTTGAAAAACCCGATGAAGATTTTAAAATTCTAGCCTTTGATACAATCTATTCGTTTAATGATGAAATAAAAAATGATGCAATAAAAATATCTTCTTTTATAAACGAACTAAGAGAAAATACAATAGAAAACTGGGGAAAAGAATTATCAAAAAATATTCCCCTTTTTGTTGGAGGAATGAAGTTTTTAAAAGACAACAACTCTGAACTATGGAAAGATTTTAATGAATCCAACTGGTTTATACCAAAATATTTATTTATTAAAAAGGGAAACTTTTCAGGCTTAATATTTAATACATTTTATAATTCATTGAAGAATATCGATAAGGAAATAATTATAATCCAAAATGATTTAAATAATTTATTCAAAGAAACAGAGGTCTTTTTATCAAATAACAGCATATTTGAAAATAAAATTAGTTCAAACGGAAAAGTAGAAAAACAAGTTTGGATAAATAAAGTTGAAAACATATTAAATTTGATACGTAAAAAAGAAATTGACAAAGTTGTATTATCACGTAAGATTTCATTAAAGCTAAACAACAAACCAAATTGGAATGATATTCATAAAAAGTTGACCACAAATTTCCCTACCTGCCATTTTTTTATTTTCCATAAAAATGACTCTTTCTTCTTTGGCTCCACTCCGGAGCGTCTTGCAAAATTTAGTAACGGTATGGTTGAAATTGATGCTCTAGCAGGTTCTGCACCGAGAGGCATTAACGATAAAGAAGACAAATTTTTTGAAGATAAATTATTAAACAGCCAAAAAGATATTAACGAACATAATTTTGTAATTGACCATATAATTCATTCAATAGAAAACACAACAGAAAATATAGAAATACAAAATAAATATGAGATAAAAAAACTTAATAACATCCAACATTTACATAGCAGGATATCGGCAAAATTAAAATGTGGTTTTACCCCTTTTGACCTTTTAATGAAACTTTATCCCACCCCGGCAATATGCGGTGTTTCAAGAGAAAAAGCCTTTTCAATCATAAATGAATATGAGGATTATGAAAGAGGAATGTATTCGGGTGTTGTTGGCTGGTTTAATTTTTATAACGAAGGTGAATTTACAGTGGCGTTAAGATCAGCAGTTACAGATGGGAAAGAATTAACTGCATTTGCAGGAAGTGGAATAGTTGCAAGTTCCAATCCAAATACAGAATTTGAGGAAACAGAAATAAAACTTAAAGCAATCCTCAATTTATTTGATGAAAAAAATTAGAGTAAATAAAAACATTATTTGGTCTACAGCCTTCGTAAATGAACTTGCAGCAAACGGACTAAAGTTTGCGTGCATCTCTCCCGGCTCAAGAAACACACCATTAACACTTGCATTTGCAAAAAATAAAAAGATAAAAAAATATGTATTAATTGATGAAAGGAGTTCAGCTTTTTTTGCGTTGGGATTAGCTAAAGTTAAAAATGAACCAGTAGCATTAGTTACAACATCAGGAACAGCCACAGCAGAACTTTATCCGGCTATTGTTGAAGCATATAAACAAAGAATACCGTTAATTGTTTGCACGGCTGACAGAGCACCGGGATTTTTTGAACGTGGGGCGAATCAAACAATAAACCAACAAAATATTTATGCTAATCATATACGCTATTTTTGGGATATGGGCATACCTCAAATAAATGCTGTTAAAATTAAAAATGTAAGAAATATTGCTCATAAATCCATTGATATTGCTCTATATAAAAATCCCGGACCTATTCACTTAAATTTTCCTTTTAATAAACCTTTTGAACCTGATGCTTTCACACATCAAGTAAGTAATGCTATAAATGAAATTGCACAGAACAAAAAATCGATAATTGTTTCATCCGGTAGAAACCAAAAAGATTTTTTTTCTTATAAAAAACTTT
>JADFGB010000347.1 GCA_022567875.1 Bacteroidota bacterium
CAAGAAATTCAACAAATGAGCCAAACAGGCTTATTGCTTCTTCAATTGGTGTTGCTTTACCAAAAGATAAGAAAATGTACGGCTATCTTTCAGAACATCATCCCTATGGGGAAACAGAAAAAGTAGCAGGGGAATATGCAGAAGACCTTGCCGCTACTATGCTTGCAACAACACTCGGTGTTGATTTCAACCCGGATACAGATTGGAATGAGAGAGAAAATATTTATAAAATGTCGGGTAAAATTGTAAGGAGTTTTAACGTTACTCAATCTGCTAATGGACAAAAAAAAGGGCTTTGGACTACTGTACTTGCTGTAGCAGTATTGCTGCCATAGAATATAATTATGCTTCTTAACGAAACTACATTTTGGTTTATCTTCTCTGCAATTACACTTATAATAATTATAATTGATCTGTACATGACAGACCACACGCAGGATAAATCATCCTTAAAAAAGAGTCTGATTTGGAGTGGTGTGTGGATTACAACTGCACTACTTTTTTGTGTTTTCATTTATTTTTATTTAGAAGATGGACACACAAAATCAATTGAATTTCTTACCGCTTACCTTATAGAAAAATCTCTCTCAGTTGATAACCTGTTTGTTTTCATAATGATATTTACAGTAATGGGTGTGCCAAAGGAAAATCAGCCGCATATATTAAAATGGGGAATTCTAAGTGCAATTGTATTCCGTATAATCTTTATTCTATTGGGTGTTGGGCTAATCAATTTATTTCATCATGTTATCTATCTTTTTGGGGCTATACTTATTTATGCTTCTTATAAAATGTTAAAAGATAAAGAGGATAAAATTGATTATGAAAATAACTTCTTAATAAAATATATGCGTAAACATTTTAACATTCATACTGGCTTTGAAAGAAATAAATTTTTTATAAAGAAAAACGGCAAGACCTATGTTACCTCACTGTTCTTAACTTTAATTTTAATTGAATCATCGGATATTATTTTTGCTGTAGATTCCATACCTGCAGTAATATCAATTACAAAAGATACTTTTATAATTATTACATCTAACATTTTTGCAATTTTAGGTTTGAGGGCACTTTACTTTGCACTTTCGGGTCTCGTAGATTTATTCCACTATTTAAAATATGGCGTTGGTTTGATTTTATTTTTCGTTGGTATAAAAATGCTAATTTCGGAAATATATATTATCCCTACTTCTATATCTATGGGTGTAATTCTCTTTCTTTTAACAGCTTCTGTTATTTTATCCTTAATTTCGAAAAAAAGGAAAACAAAGGAAATTTAATTCTTCCCTCTGTGTTTCCTCTGGGGTTCTCTGTGGTTTATACCCTCTTATTCTTCAGAACTGAAAAACAAACAAACAAAATGAAAAACAACGGACACCGCCAACCCGGCAAGCAGCGGTTCGACATCTTTTAAAAAATAAACCTGAGCGAAACTATCTCTGACAAAATACCATATTACACTAACCCCAACGGATAAAATCATTTCGTAAAATATTAAATGACCTTGTATTTTAATTTTAGGATAGTATGCACTTACTATAGGTAATATTATTCCGGGCACACAAAAAGAGCCCAACATATACCAGATACCAATTACGGAAGGAATAAAATAGGCTAAGACCAATGCAATAATTCCGGAAATAATTAGACCAATGAAAGTATATTTTTTAAGCAGACTTTCGTCCTGCTTTTTATCGAGGCGAAAAATAAAATCACGTGCAATTGTTGTTCCGCTTAAAAATAAGAAACTGTTTGAAGTTGAAAGTATTGTAGCGAATAAACCAGCGTAAAAAACCCCCTTGATACCCGGGCTTAATATTCTTTCAGCAAAAAGAGGAAAAGATAAAATAGGATTAGTTAAATCAGGCAGAAGTGCTTTTGCATATAATCCAGTTGAAGTTGTAAGAAAATCAAACAAAGCCCAAAATAAAATTGAAATGAGAATTCCTTTCATTGCAACATTTCCGGATTTAGCCGAATAACACCTTTGATGAAAACCAGGGTCTGCAAATGTCCACAGGGCTATTAAAAACCAAACTAAAATATACGATGACGAAGCACCCCCACTAATTTGTAAATGTTTTTTGGGAAGATTTAAAGTTAAATAATCAATACCACCCAACGTAGAATATGCTGAATAGACAATTAAAATAAAGCCGGCGAACATTACAAAAAATTGAAAAGCATCGGTATAAACATTCGACCTGAAACCGCCTTTAAGTAAATATGATACCGATAGCAGAAGTGCGATCAGAAGACTGATAAATAAATTGAGATTGAATATCAGCGAAATTAAACTTGCAATCATTAAAAAGTAGGGTGCAGGGGAAACCAATACAAATACTAAAACAGCCGAAAATAATCCGGCCTTTTTTCCGTAAAGTTCATTTATTGTATCAGGTATTGTAAACAGAGAAGCGTTATGAAT
>JADFGB010000348.1 GCA_022567875.1 Bacteroidota bacterium
AATTCATATGCCGCTATGAACAAAGGGGAAGAATTAAAAGAATTTAAATATGAACCTCAAACTCTCAATCCGCTTGATGTTGAAGTAAAAATAACGCACTGCGGAATTTGTCACAGTGATGTTCATTTAATTGACGAGGATTGGGTATTTTCTGCATTTCCATTAGTCCCGGGCCACGAAATTGTTGGGATTGTATCAAATGTAGGGAGCGAAGTAAACAGAATAAAAATCGGTGACCGTGTGGGAATAGGCTGGCAATCCGGAAGCTGCCACGAATGTGAGTGGTGCGATAAAGGTGAAGAAAATATGTGTGATAAAGCACAGCCGACTTGTGTTGGAAGATACGGTGGCTTTGCAGATTCTATTATTACAGACAGCCGTTTTGCTTTTGTAATACCGGACACACTTGAATCTGAAAATGCTGCCCCTTTGCTTTGTGCAGGCATCACTGTTTATTCACCGATGAAGATTTTCGGTTTAAAACCTCATCATAAAGTCGGTGTAATTGGGATAGGAGGATTAGGTCATTTAGCAATTCAATTTGCTGCTTCAATGGGATGTGAAGTAACAGCATTTTCTACTTCTCCGGAAAAAGAAAATGAAGCTAAAGAATTAGGAGCACACAATTTTATTGTAAGTACAGATAATTCCGAAATGGAAAATGTTGTAAATAGTTTGGACTTTATATTATCTACTGCAACTGCTAAGATTAATTGGACTCAATATATTAATATCCTCAGAAAGAACGGGAAACTTGCAATTGTAGGTGCTTCCCCCGGGAATCTTGATGTTCCTGCATTAATGCTTTTATTTGGGCAAAAATCAATAGGAGGAAGTGGTATTGGTGGTAACCCTCTTATAAGAGAAATGCTTGGATTTGCAGCAAGGCATAATATAAAAGCGAAAACTGAAGTAATGCCGATGGATAAGGTTAATGATGCTCTTCAAAAAGTAAGGGAATATAAGGCAAGATATAGGATGGTGCTTAAAAATTAATTATTAAAAAAAGCTGTTGAGAATTTATCCTCAACAGCTTTTAATTCAGACAAAAATTTAATTTGCTCTATGCATTTTTTGTTTCATCATTTTTTTCATTTTCATAATCTTTTTACCAGCCATTTTGTGCATCTTAGATTTTTTCCAAACTTTTCTCTGTTCGGGTGTCAGAATTTCGTACATATCCATTCTGTGATTTGCGGACGCTAAGGCAATAGCATTTTTGTTTCCATTAATTTTCTTTACAACATTAATAACATCATCTCGCTTTATGTTATCGCTTGCTCTTATTACTTTCATATCTAAAACGCTTTTTTGAAGATTTGCTTTTAAGTCTATCATTTGTTTTTCAAAAGAGAATTTCATTTTTTGGAATTTATCTTTTTGAATATCAGTAAGATTTAATTTATCGTGCATTTTATGCATCCCCGTATCATTTGGTGAGAATCGTTTTTCAGGATGCTGAGCCAAACTTAAAGATGATACCAATAAAGTAATTATTACAGCACTTATTACAGAGTTTTTTTTGATTTTCATTTTGTACTCCTTTTAATTTGTTTAAGTTGATTTTACCTATTTGACATATGTATTTTGCTTTAGGTTTAAAAGTAAAAAATTAAACCTTCTACTTTCAATTATTGTCCAATATTATAAAGATAGTTTACTCAATGAGTAATACCGAAGAAGACTTAAATTTAATTGAAGATTTTAAGAACGGTGATGAAACAAGTTTCAACAGGCTTGTTCTTAAATATCAACAAAAAATTTATTGGCATGCTTACAGAATGACAGGAAATCATTTTGATGCCGAAGAAGTTGTTCAGGAAGTATTGATGGTAATGTTTAAAAAGTTAAAAGAATTTGAATTCAGGTCTTCCCTTTATACTTGGATTTTTAGAATAACTTCAACAAGAAGTATAAATTTTATAAACAGGAGGAAAGTAAAAGAAAGTTTTTCAATTAATGATGACTCTTTTATTGACTTAAAATCTGAAGAATCAATAACTGATAATATAGAAGCAAAAGAAAAATTAGATAAATTAAATAAAGTTTTGCAACAATTGCCTGTTAAACAAAGAGAGGTTTTTATTTTAAGAAATTTTGATGAAATGAGTTACGAAGAAATATCTAATATTACAGGTACATCGGTGGGTGGATTAAAAGCTAATTATTTTCATGCTTACAAAAAAATTGTAGAACTAATGAAAGAGGAAAATGATGGATGAAAAAATTTTAGAATATTTGGACGGGCAGCTAAATGAAGATGAAAAGATACTTTTTGAGAAAGAAATAATTTCCTCAACTGAATTAAAAAAGATATACGAAGAGTATATTTCGGTTCAATCAAAACTAAATGAATTTAAAGACATTCAAGTTGATGAAACTTATTTTAACGGAATTGTTCCTGAATTTAGCAAGGGACTTGAAATT